>CAZEXF010000060.1:0-7338 GCA_964516855.1 uncultured archaeon
TTCTGACATACGTTTTATTGTATTTAGTCGCGATATAGTCTTTTTCAGATAATGTTATAATCTCTACGATACCTACCAATTCCATTTTCCCACGGTATTATTTTCTCTGATAATTTTTTAAGTTGATGTTGACCCCTCAGGCGGACTCCGGCACTTCAAAGAGTGCCTAGAGATAAAATGAGGTCATGAGCCGAGCCTCTCTCTTATCTTTTCCCGGAATTCCCCTTCCATGTTCTCTGCACTGAAGGCCTCCGGTTTATTCTTATAGGCCGGGTGCAATCCACGAAAAGACGTGTTTATAGATATTTGTACATGAACGTATTTCTTGCCATCTTCTTCACCTTTCCTTTCTCCTATTAATATTTTGCCGGTGTCGATGGCAGCAAAGGGCCTTACCTCCGAAGATACCATTTCTTTGATTTCCCGTTTGATGGCCTCCGAATTCGTGTACTGAAAGGGATCGGGATCGCAAAGAAGACCCAAAGATTTATAGACGTCCGTGACTTCGGCCAGATGTTCGTCTGAGAGTTCAGCAAGCCGGATTTTCGTGTCCGGGCCGGTATCTTTATAACAGGAGGCTTTTTCATTCACATGATCACCTATTGATGGCTAATCATACCAGTTATTTATAGTGGCGATAAAATCTTATAAACATTCCACTGGGCCGCATATGGGTGAAAGAAAATTTATTCGAAGTTCGAAGCCGGAAAATCAGCGTAAAGATTATATATTCCAAAAATTCAATACAATTACATGGATCCGGCCAATGTCAAAGAGCTGCTGGAAAAGGCGAACAAATACCTGAAAGACCCCGATGCCATAATCGACCCCTATGACATGACCTTTGTATGGGTGAGTGAAGAACGTACCAAAAAATTCAGCAATGATCTGGTGGGTGAGAGGGTCGCCTCGACATCTGAAGACGCGCACGGTATCCAGGACTTCGGGAAAATGAGCATGGAGGCCACGACACCCGATTACAAGGTCAGGGAAAAGGAGATCATTCTTCATGTCGGGCCGAACGAAAAAAGAAAGGCACTGATAAACTACGTGGTGATAGAGTTTGGCGGTCAGCCCTATCTGGTCACCAAGGTAATAAGGCTCGAAGACTGATTCTTTTGGCCTTGATCTGTCAGATTACGTTTCTGTCCAATAAGGTTTGGTGTTTTAACGGATTATATTATCCGCCTTGGCCAGCAGGCCTTCGCTCACGTTCAGCCCGAATTTCTGAACCGCATTGTAATTTATCTCAAAATAACTCTCTGACGAGACAACCGATATTTTTCCGGCCGGCATGCCTCTTAGGATCTTGTCAGCCAGAACTGCGGCCTGTTGTGCCGTTTTTGGGATATCGACATTTATTCCGAAAATAGTGGCATTCCCTCCAACCTCCATTATTAAACCTGCAATCGGTATGTCGTTTTCATACGCGAACTTACCCATTACCGAATAAGGCTCAGGGAATGTACTAAGTGGTTCTGGTATGAACAAAATGGCGTCAAAACCGATATCACCAGATGCAGTCAGGCGGTCAAACTCTTCCTGAAGCTCTGACGCATTGTCTGCCGGGAATTCAATTATGGTCACACCCACGGAGTTTGCTGCCGGATGCAACACCTCCATCTGATTTTCTACGATGGGGTAACCTCTCTGATATGGTACCCACATTGTTTTGGCATCCGGAACTATCTCATGCATTACCTCGAAGCGCTTGATAGCAAGATCCGGGCCCGGGTAGCGAACCCCGGTGATGTTCCCGCCCGGTTCGGGCACGCTTTCTACCAGACCGGTGCCTTCAATATTGGCAATGGAAAAAACTACCGGAACGCCTGTTCCCTCCGTCACGGCCTTGGCTGCCATGGACACTTCGGTGGGGAACGTATATATCAGGTCAACCTTGTCCTCCACAAACTTTTCCAGGATTTGCTCCTCTCTTTCAGGCTCAAACATCGTGCTCTGGACATCGTAAATTATGTTCTCCCCTTCTGTGTAACCCAGTTCCGTCATTTTGGCCTTGAACGCGGGCGGTATTTCTTCCAGGAATTCTCCCAGGCCGTTTAACATGCCCACATGATAGACCTTCCCCTCCTGTTCCTGCTGGACGCACCCGCTGGATATCACGCAGGCTGCGACTAGAAAAACCGCGAGAATCGCTTTTTGCCCGAAAGAATGACCTGACCTCATTCTATCACCCTTATAATATTTTTCCGTCACTAATATAATTTATGTATAAACCTTAAAACTTACGGTTTAAACCCGTCTTCCCATCACGTGACCGGATTCCGAAGGCTCATTCCTTGCTGCCTTCGTTTTTGTCCGTTTTACTGATATTGTGTTTTTCCAGCTTCCCCTCCAGCTCCCTGATCCTCTTCTTGAGTTCCACCATCCTGAGCTCCCTGCCGACCGCAAGTCTGTTGAACCTCTCGAGTTCATCGTTCCTTTTTTCCAGGTCTTTCCTGGATTCGGCCAGGTCATTGCTTATCTTTTTCTGCAAGTCTATCTCCGTGTTAAGCCGCTTGAGCATTATTTTGAAGGAATTTGACAGGGCCCCTATCTCGTCCCTCTTTTCAAGTAGTCTCCCGTCCACCTTCAGCCTCAGGTCCCCCTCGCTGATCCGTTTTGCCATTTCCGCCAGGCTGACGAGGGGGTCGGTGATCCTTTTTGAGAAAAACACGGCAAACAGCACGCACAGAAGGGACACGGATATTATCAGCACGAACACCATTCTGATCGTGTTCTCGTGGGTCCTTTCTATCTCACTCTCCAGATCCTCCGCGTAAGAAAGCTCGCTGACCAGCAGATTCGCGCTGTTCTCGTTTATGAACCTCGTTTTAAGCGACATGTCCTCGTATTTTTCTATGGATTCTATCAGCTTCCCTTCTTTGATGTAATCGATACCCTCATCGCCTATGCTCACTATGTTCATTATGTAATTCTTCAGCCCCCTGTAAGCGATTCTGCTTTCATCGCTGATGATCGAATCGTCGAGCCTGGAGAATGCATTCTCTATTTCATCGTGAATCTGATCGTATTTTTCAATCCTTTCCCTGCTGCCGGGGCTGTTCACCACGTTGTAATACGACTGCACGAATTCATCGAGGTAATCCGCGAATTTGTTTTCAAGGACCAGGTTGTCTGTGACGTCCCTGTACTGCGCAACGATGGTGAAATGGATATTCGAGAGGTAGATTATCTGCAGCAGCAGGATAAAAATCACAAGAATGAAGGAAAACAGCAGCCTGGTTTTTATGCTGTTCAGCAGGTTTCCGGTCTTAAACACGATAAATCACCCGGCCATTCCCCTTTAAAAAACATCTAATTTCTCGCGGGCCTCTCGTTCTCTGGCACGTTCTGGTATACGTCATCATAGGAATGGAAACCGTCCTCGATCACGGTGCTCATCAGGTTGTCCTTCGTAACCATCTGCACGTCCAGCAGGTAGGATGGCACGTCCATCTCTCCGTTATCGACTTCCTGGTTTGTCTCCACGCTCTCGCCCTTCGCTATGGCCATCGCCATTTCCGCTGCCTTGTAGGCAATGCTCTTTAGCGGCTTGTAAACGCTGACGGTCTGTTTGCCTTCGGCTATCATCTGGCATGCCCCCAGGGAGGCGTCCTGGCCTGATACGGGCACCGTTCCAGCGAGACCGAACTCTTCCAGGGCCTGGACCGCGCCCATGGCCGTGCCGTCGTTGGCGCATACCACAGCGTCAACGCTCCCGTTTCCTTCGAGATACGCCTTCAGCTGCCTGTAAGCCTCCTCGGATTTCCACCCGTCGTTGAACACGTCCAGCACAAGGTTTATGTCCCCGCTGTCTATCTTGGGCTGAAGAAGGTTGAACGAGCCCTCCTTCACCAGGAAGGCGTTGTTGTCCGTCGGGGATCCGCCAAGGTATGCAAAGTCCCCCTCGCTCACCACGTCCAGGACCCCTCTCGCCTCGTATTCCCCTACCTTCACGTTGTCGAAAGAGATATAATAGTCAAGGCCGCAGTTCTTTATCAGCCTGTCGTATGCGATCACCTTGATGCCCGCCTCATGCGCCTTCTCTACTATGGATGCCGCCTTTTCGCCATCGTTCGCCACGATCACCAGGGCGTCAACCCCCTGCAGAATCAGGTTTTCCGCCTGCGATTCCTGGACATCAGAGTCCAGGTCAGCCGATACCGAGATGACAGAACCCCCGAGTTCCTCGACCTTTTCCGTGAAAAGGTCCCTGTCCGTCTGCCATCTTTCGATGCGCAGGTCGGAGAGGGAGAACCCTATGACGATCATTTCCCCCGTGGGCGTTCCGGTATCCTCCGGAGCCTCCTGGACGCAGCCGGAAACCAGCAGCAGAGCCATTAAAGAGCAAATGAAGAACATCTTCCTCGTTGACATCACCCTGCATTACCCCATTCCGGGAACTATTAATTATTTCACCCGATTTCATAATAAACGTTATCCGGATGTTTAAACATCACCCTGCACGACTAATCTCGGTCAGAAGAAGCCTATTTCCCGAAGAACCTTCTCATCGCCGGGTGCATGTCTTCCATGTGCTTCATGGCGATTTCCTCGTACAGCTGGTAGATGATCATGACGGCAAGTAGAATTCCTGTCCCCGTTCCAAGGGCGAACGTGAAGTCTGCGTATGCGGCCAGAAGTCCCACCGTCGCCCCTCCCAGCACGGCCAGTGCCGGTATGTACCGGTTGAGTACCTTTTCGATTATCCTGATGTCCCTCCTGTAGCCGGGTATCTGCATGCCGGTCGATTCTATCTGCTCGGCCACGCTCTTGGCGTCCATTCCCGCGGTCGAGACCCAGAAGATCGAGAAGATGACCGCCCCGCCTACCAGAAGGCAGGTGTAGGTCAGCATCCTCGCCACGTCCATCGGGCTGATCACCGCGAAGGAGGTGAGTCCGGTGTAGCTAACGAGACCGAACCATGCAATCGCCCCTATCACACCGAACACTGCGATGAGCCGGAGGTCCCCCTTCCTTTTCTTCATGAGATACATCGAAAGCGCCCCCATCAGGGCGAACAGCCCCACGAATATCATGAAGCCTCCCAGGGCATCGGATCTCGGGGGGATTATGAACATGATCAGTCCGCTGATCGGCTGGCCGTCCGCGTTGAAGGTCCCCAGCCATTCGTTCCCTCCCTGTGAAGCGAGGGCCCTGGCGAAGACCTGTATGTTGGCCAGGAGGGCAGCCATGAGTATCACGGGGATGTTCGAGGTGTACAGGTATTTCAGGGGCCACCTCCTTCCGAAACCCCTCACGGTGGAAAAGGCGAGGGGTATCTCGACCCTGATCGCCTGGACGTATACTACCACAAGGAAAACGATGATGGTGGCGATCACCGGAAGCAGGGTGACGAAGGCCTGGAGGGGGTTCCCTCCCAGGAGGCTCACGCCGGCATTGGGGATGAGGCCAGTAGGCGGGTTGTTAACGCTCAGGGCGAGCGTGGGATCGGCGGCAATGGGGTTGAACGCCCTGGTTATTATGGTGGAAGACACGCCCGCGACTATGAACAGTCCGACTCCGGAACCGAATCCCCACTTGGACACGGTCTCGTCAAGGAATATTATTATCCACCCTCCTATCGCCATCTGGAGGACGACT
Source organism: uncultured archaeon (assembly GCA_964516855.1). Classification (GTDB taxonomy): domain Archaea; phylum Aenigmatarchaeota; class Aenigmatarchaeia; order QMZP01; family QMZT01; genus CAZEXF01. The sequence goes on from CAZEXF010000060.1 coordinate 5,605, forward strand.
ATCCAGAAAAGACCCGGGTCAGCCACGGGAATAGCCCCGAAGGCGACGTATGCCCATCCCTCGATCAGGCAGAGGACTATCGCCATCAGCTTCTGGGTGCCCTGGAACATCACCCTCCCGTTGTCGCTCTTGAGGTCCCAGGGTATGATCTTCGAACCAACCAGCAGCTGGAGTATGATGGACGCCGTGACGATGGGCCCGATGCCCAGGGTCACCAGGGAACCGAACCTGGATCCCAGGAGGATCTGGAGGTATTCGAAGTATTCGTACCCGGACTGGGAAACCCCGTATATGGATATCTGGGACATGAAGAAGTAGATCAGGAGGATCAGCCCGGTCCACTTCAGCTTGTCCCTGAAGCTTAGCCTCTTGATGGGCTCGGTCACTCCCGGAAGCTTCTTCAACAGCCCGATATACGATTCCTCGAACGCCATTCTTTCCCTCTGAAATATGAATTATATTTTCGATAGGTGGTTAAAATAGTTTTACAGCGAAATTATCAGTTAAATTGTCCTGAAGACTTATAAAGACTTGCGGGCTTTATTCATTTCCTTTCCGGACGACCATCTTGATGCATTTTGTCCGGGAAGTGTAAAATTCGTCGTCGTCCACGATGTCGACATTTGTATTCTCAGACCTCTTGTTTATTTCAAAAACAACGTCTCCGAGCCTTTCCCTTTCCATGCCTTTGCATTCCAGCAAAAAATCCTCCGGGATCTCAACTGAAAACGGTTGCATTCTTTTCACTTCGGAATAAATTTCATTTAGTTCTATACCCTTTCCCCCGTAATTCAGTCTCACCCTTTTCATTCCAGAACCCGACAGTTCCCGGTCGCTCATCAGATTGTATGTCGATCTGTTTCCCGTTTCGGTCATAATGTTTTTCATTTGATAATAAAGAATTAAAATAGAAAATGTTCCAAGTTACTCTCTCATTTAACCCTTCTCCTCCTCGATCACCAGCGGGCCGTGGTAGCCGCACCTCTTGCAGAAATACTGGATCCCCAGTTTCGCCCCCATCCAGAGGGTGATCTCGGTGGATTCGCAGACGGGGCACTTCTTGACGGTTTTGGGCATAACACTGTTATGGTCATGAAACAATAAAAACATCCGATACACCGAATACACATGGAAAAAAGGCCTAAGGTCGGAATGGGGATAATCGTAATGAAGGACGGAAAGGTGCTATTGCACAAGAGGAAGGGAGCCCACGGCGAGGGGACATGGTGCTTCCCCGGAGGCCACCTGGAATTCAACGAGAGCCTTGAGGAGTGCGCCAGAAGGGAGACCATGGAAGAGGCAGGAATAGAGATCGAAAACGTCCGCTTCTCGACCATCACCAATGACATACACAGGAACGAAGGGGTGCATTACATCACCATATACATGATCGCTGACCACAAATCTGGGGAACCCAGAATAATGGAGCCGGAGAAGTGCGAGGGCTGGGAATGGTTCGAATGGAACGAATTTCCGGAACCGCTTTTCCTGCCATTGAAAAATCTCCTAATGCAGGGATACGACCCTTTCCGGCAGTAATTGATTGTTAGTGTCTCCCCAGCTTGATCAATAAAAATAGTCTTTACTCCGGAAATCACTTCTTTTCCGCTGCCTCGTTCCCTGCTTCCCCGGCCGGTTTCTCAACTTCCTCTTCCGGGGCGAATTCCGCTTCCGCCTTCCCGCCGGCCTTCTCTATCTTCTCCACGGCGTTCCTCGAGAACGTGCGGGCCTTCA
>CAZEXF010000061.1:0-3047 GCA_964516855.1 uncultured archaeon
TGATCGCGTTCGGGGTGGAGTCGGGGAACCCTGGAATACTCAGGAACGTGAAGAAGGGGATAACCCTTGGAAAGGCCAGGGAGACCATCCAGATGGTCAACAGCCTCGGGATAGAGAGCATCGTGTATTTCATATTCGGCCTTCCCGGCGAGACCATGAAGACCATCCAGAACACCATAGACTTCGCGAAGGAGTGCAACCCCACTTACGCCAGGTTCTTTACCGCGGTCCCCTTCCCTGGAACGGAATTTTATGAGAAATTGAAGAAGGAAAACAGGATCAAGTCGTATGACTGGTCGAAGTATGACCAAGCGAGGTGCGACGTTTACGACATGGGGGAACTTACCACCGAGGATATAATCAGCGCCGAAAAGAAGGCGTTCATGTCTTTCTATTTCCGCCCCAGGTCCATCCCGAAGGTCATCAGGAACCCGAAGAGTTCCCTGCAGGCCGGTCTGGCTTTCTTCAAGAAGTGGGTTTTTTCGGAGGCATGAAATGAGGGTGCTGATACTGAATCCGCCCGCGGATGTCGGATACGTGAAGGAGGGAAGGTGCGAGCAGAAGCTCTCCTCCTGGCAGTACGTGATGGTCCCTATATCCCTCCCGTATATAGCGGCGGTCGTGAGGGAATACGGATTCGACGTGAAAATAGTGGATTCTGTCTCGGAAAAAATATCCCCGGGCAGATCGGTCGAAATCATCAGGGAATACGATCCGGAACTTATAATCATGAACACCACGACACCGACGATAGGCTCCGATCTGGAATTCGGGGGTGAACTGAAAAAGCTGAAAAAATCTTTCAGGGTAGCGGTATTCGGGGTGCATGTAACGTCCCTTCCCGGGGAAACACTCCGCGGTTCCGGGATCGATTTCGTCATAAGAGGGGAGCCGGAAATCACGTCAGCCGAACTGGCGAAAGCGATTGACAGGAAAACTCCCCTGAAGAACGTCCCCGGCATATCCTATAAAAAGGGGTCGGGGGTTTACCACAACAAGGACCGTCCCTTCATAAAGAACCTTGACAGGCTTCCCTTCCCGGCCAGGGACCTCCTCAGGAACGAGGTGTACACCATGCCCATCCATGACGAGCCTTACACCCTTATGGTGCCTTCCAGGGGGTGCCCGGGGCAGTGCGTATACTGCACCGCGAACATCTATTACGGAAGGGTGTGCAGGGAAAGGAGCCCTGGAAACATAGTGGACGAAATCGAGGAGATCGTGAACGAGCATAAGATCATGAACATAGCGATGTGGTCCGACACCTTCACGATGAGAAAGGGGTTCGTGATGGGCGTCTGCGACGAGATAATCAGGAGGGGGGTCAGGGTGAACTGGATGTGCAACTCGAGGGTGAACACGGTCGATCCCGAGATGCTGAGGAAGATGAGGAAGGCCGGATGCTCAATCATTTCATACGGAGTCGAATCGGGCGTCCAGGAAATCCTGAACAACGCGAAGAAGGGGATAACCCTTAGGCAGATAGAGAACGCTATAAAATGGACGAATTCCGCCGGGATCGAGACAATCGCGCACGTAATCTTCGGCCTGCCGGGCGAGACGCCGGAGACCATGAGGCAGACCATAAAATTCATAAAGAAGGTGAAACCCACCTACGCCCAGTTCTACTGCGCAATACCCTTCCCGGGAACCGAATTCTACGAGACAGCCAGGGAGAACGGGTGGCTTCTCACGGACAGGTGGGAGGACTTCGAGATCGACAACCCTATAATCAAAACGGAATCACTCTCGCCCGATGACGTCCGGAATGCCCGGATGATGGCGTTCCGGAAATTCTATTTCACCCCGAACTACGCCTTCAATTTCGTGAAAAGGATCAGATCGCCTTCAAAGATATTCAGGACGTTCTTCCAGGCGATGGATTTCATGTCTACCTGGGTCTTCAAGAAAAGGAAAAACTCATAGCATCCCTTTCAGGCCGTCTTCAAGGCCGACCCTCGGTTTGAATCCCAGGATTTTCTCCGCGTACGTTATGTCTGCGCAGCTCTTCCGGATGTCCCCCTTCCTCCTCTCCGCTTTCACTACCTTTATGTTCTCCCCTGAAATGTCATCCAAAATCCTGACGAGTGAATTGACCGACGTTTCCCTCCCCGTCCCTATGTTGAAGGTTTTTCCGCTGGCGTCTTTCTTCACGGATGCGAGTACGTTCGCAAGCACGACATCGCTCACGTTTACGAAATCCCTCGTCTGGTTGCCGTCACCATGTATCGTGAACGGCCTCTTCTCCGCGAGATTCTTCAGGAAAACCGATATCACCCCGGAATAGGGGCTGGAAGGGTCCTGGTTCCTGCCGTATACGTTGAAGTATCTCAGAATCACGACGTCAATCCCGTAGAGATTCGCGTAAAGCCTGCAGAATTCCTCCGCCGAATGCTTGCTGACCGCATAGGGGGATATGGGGCTGACGGGATGGCCCTCGCCTATCGGGAGGTCGTCGGCTTCGCCGTAAACGGCGCAGGATGACGAGAAGACCATCCTGTCCACGTCGTTCCTACGGCACGCCTCCAGCACGTTCACCGTGCCGATGACGTTGTTCTCGATGTCGTAGCGCGGGTCTTCGAGGGATCTCTGTATGAATATGTTGGCTGCCGTGTGGAAGATGATCCCCTTCCCCTTCGCGGCCTCATTCAGAATATCGAAATCGCGGATGTCCCCCCTCATGAAAGAAATTCTGTCTTTAATTTCCCGGATATTGCTCTCCCTCCCGGAAGAGAGGTTGTCCATGACCGAGACCCCGTTTTTTCCGGCCAGCTCCGTTGCCAGATTGGACCCGATGAACCCGCACCCTCCCGTAACAAGTATCTCTTTTCCTTCAAGCATGGTATCAGCTGAATTAATTCTCTTTCCAGGTTTTAAATTTATAAGGCAATGTTCCATATCTTCATTAAATGTCCGGGAAGCGGGGTGTTTTTGATCTTGGTGACGGCAAAGAAAGGTACGTTTATTATTTCCTGATATTCGCTATATTTGTCGGTCTTTTCGCCAGGTTTTACGGGATAGGGGAGCCGTGGCTGGAGGGGGACGAG
>CAZEXF010000061.1:3057-7297 GCA_964516855.1 uncultured archaeon
AAGCTCGTGCAGCCCGGGAACCCCTACGATCCCAGGTTCTATCTTTACGAGAACCCCCCGGTGGCCAGGTGGTTCACGGGACTTCCTTCCCTTTTCATTGACGCGGACTATTCCGACACTGTTAACATACCCCTCAACATGAACGTGTGGGCGTACTTCGCCCCCTTCAGGGAGGTCTATATTCCGATGAGGCTGGTCTCCGCAATATTCGGGGTTCTCTCCGTGCTGCTAATCTTTCTCGTCGCGAGGAACATATACGGAACGAAGGCCGGCATCTGGAGCGCGGCTATCGCCTCCCTCTCGTTCGACCTGATTTTCTACAGCAGGTGGACGCTGACGGAATCGGTTTTCATCGGGCTCATGATGTTCACCCTCTATTTTTACACTCTTTACCTGAAAAGCGGGGGGCCGAACGGGAAGGCGTTTTACGCGATATTGACGGTCGCCTTCCTCACCCTCACGCTCGGGACGAGGTCTTTCACGCCGCTCTTGCTCGTACCCGTACTGGTGATAAGCCAGTTCCTGATAAAGAGGAAAAGGTCGAATCTTTTGGAAAACGCCGTCTTTACGGTGCTTCTGATCATCGGGGTATACGTCTTCCTCAGCGTGATATATCCGGCAGAGGTCAGGGGGCTGGCCCAGCAGCTCCACGTGGTTTTCTCCCCCTTCGACGTGCTCGGTTTCTCGCTCGTTGACGTGATACTAACAAATATATATAGGAATTCCTACCTCTACGTTTTCGGCCTTGCGCTCATCGTGTACCATCTTTACACTCTCACGAAAAAGAAGGGCGGCTACGGGTTCGGATGGATCGGGAAACATATAAGGAGCCGGAAGTCTTCGATACTCATCTCGGTACTGATAGTCATCTACGGCCTCGCCTTCGTATTCACCAGATATGCGCACCCGAGATATCAGGTCGTCCTGTTCATCCCCCTGTTCATGCTTTCCGGGAAGGTCATGGAGAGGTTCTCCAAGAAGCCGGTCGTGATGTACGTGCTTGTCCTGCTGGTCGCCTTGAATTTCGTTTTCATGGCCAGGGCCTACCCGTACTATTCCGAATACCAGAATTTCTATCTGGGAAAATGCGGGGATTACACGATCAGCTGCAGCACTACCGGATGGCAGAACCACGTCGATGACCTCCAGTCGGCAGAGGGATACCTGGAAGCCCTCGGCAATCCCGCCATCATGACGAACGAGTTCAACCTCCTCACGTTCTATGAAGGCGGATCCTCCCCGCTGCCCGCGACCCAGAGTTTCGACGGTAGGTGCAGCGAGGCGGGCATAGTCGAAGTGCTGCAGGAATACAGATACATAGTGTACTGGGGCCTCAGGGGGGACCAGAAGGGGATCGGGAACGACCCCTACGTGTGCCCCTACATCAGGGTCCTTCCCTGGAGCGAGGAGGCCTCGTTCAGGAGCCACTCCCTCGAAGGAAAGGATCCGGAATCCCTCGAGGTAAAGATATACAAGCTGGAAACATGAAAGTCTTAAAATTCCTTCCCGTTCTGGGGCTGATCCTTTTCGCATGGATCATATGGTCGAACGATCCCGTAAGGATACTGGACGCGTTCTTGGGATTGAATCTTCTTTATTTCACGGTTGCCGTCATTGCCGGCCTGATAATCCTCGTCCTCAAGGCATACAAGTGGAAGCTCATAATCGGCCTCCATGACCTCGAGTACCCGCTTGGGAAATCGGTGAAGGTCTGGAGCATCGGCCTTTTCGCCGGGTTCGTGACTCCGGGAAGGGTCGGGGACCTTCTCAGGGCATTGTACCTCAAGCGGGATGCCGGGAATTTCGGCAAGAGCGTTTCAACCGTCATCATAGACAGGATTCTCGACCTCGTTGCCGTGATAATGTTTTCCGCAATAGGCATCCTGCTTTTCAGCCAGTGGTTCGGGACATCGTTCATCTCGCTCGGCCTTTTCTCGGCCTTCATAATTTTCTTCCTGGTCGTGATATATCTGATAACGAACAAGAACCTGACAAGCAGGCTGGCGAGACCAATCTTCAATCTCTTCGTGCCCGAAAGGCACAAAAGGGGCCTGAGGTCGGGCTTCGATGACTTCCACAGATCAATGGGAAAGATGGGAAAAAGGAAAGGCGGCCTCCTCCTGATGCTGCTTTTCTCCATGATAATATGGCTCCTGTCCGTAGTCGAGATATATTTACTCAGCATTGCCATGGGACTGGAAATAAGCTATCTCTTCCTGGTGGCCGTCCTGAGCATCACGGCCATAATTGAACTGATACCCGTTTCCATAATGGGGCTCGGGACCAGGGAGGCCTTCTTCATCTTCATCTTCGCCATGATAGGGATAGGCAGCCAGCAGGCCGTGTCGTTTTCCCTTCTCTACCTTATCGTGGGGTACTGGATGATAGCAATGATCGGGCTTCTCTTCTGGTTCAGGAACCCGGTCAGGCTGAATCGATGAAACCGTTACCCTTTTTTAAATTTTAAAACATCATTAAACGTTATATGATCGAAGTCGTTCTGCCCACCCTCAACGAGGAAGAGGGCCTTCCTCTCGTGATTAAAAGCTTCAGGGAGCAGGGAATCAAAAATCTTGTCGTCGTGGACGGTCATTCCACGGACAGGACACTGGAGATCGCCAGGGAAAACAAGGCGAAGGTGATAATGCAGGAAGGGAAGGGGAAGGGGATGGCTTTCCGGACCTTTCTGAAAAAATATCCCATCAGGGAAGACGATTATTACGTGATGCTCGACACAGACAATTCATACGACCCGAAAGACATCGGGAAGTTCGTCCGGGAACTGGAGGATTGCGAAATCGTGACCGGGCACAGGGTGACAATAAGATACAACATGAAGGACATCTCCCATTACCTGGGAAACAAACTCATTTCCGTCGTCGCCCTGATCCTGTTTTTCAGGTGGAACCCGGACATATGCACGGGATACTGGGGGTTCAGGGGAAGCACGCTGAAAAGGCTGGACATAAAGGCCAGGGGATTCGACCTGGAGGCGAACCTCTTCTGCCAGACGGTCAAGAAAGGGATAAGGCACAAGATAGTAAGGATAGACTACCATCAAAGGGTCGGGATGACGAAACTCAAGGCCTCAGACGCCCTTCTGATAATCAGGAGGATAATCAGGGAAAGGCTATCGAGGAATTGACATGAAAGAATTCGAAGGCTTGGACGAGCTGAAGGTCCTGGAGGACCGCCTTTCCGGATGGTTCAACGCGAAATCAAGGGAGGTCCTCAGGCTGGCCGAGGGGAAGAAACTGCTCGACATCGGCTGCGGCATAGGAACGTTTTCCAGAATACTGAGCGGGAACGGATATGAGGTTACCGGGATCGACGTTTCCGAAAAATGCCTTACGGGGACGAAGGGCATACGGGGAAGGTTCGTGAAAGAGGACATCACCGGACTAAAAAAGCTTAAAAAATCTGGAGGGCGTTTCGACTGCGTCATCGCTCTCGATGTCCTTGAGCACATAGAAGATGAAGGGGCGGCGGTCAGGAACGTAAGATACCTTCTGAAAGAAGGCGGCGTGTTTGTTCTGACGGTACCCGCATTCCAGTTCCTTTACTCCTCCCACGACAGGAAGATCGGGCACAAAAGGAGATACCGGCCGGGGCCACTTAAGGGCCTGCTCGAAAAACACGGATTCAGGGTCGAGCGGATGTTCTACTGGAACCTTCCCGGATTCTTCGGGTGGCTCGGCTGCAAACTGCTGAACAAGAACCCGGTCGGCGCCGCCAACAGGAGGACGGACCTCCTTTACAGGATGTGGTTTTCCATTGAAAGCAGGATAATGATTCCGGTCGGACTTACCCTTTTCGTAAAGGCAAGAAAGGCTTAAAACCTGCTCCTCTCGTAGCCGTGAGCGAAGCACCCGGTGTATCTCAGGTCCAGGCTTTCGGCGGGCCTGCATTCAAGGTACTTCTCGGGAACCCCGAGGGCCCCTGCCTGCTGCTTCACTTCGCATAACTGGAAGGTCTCTCCCTCTATATTGACGTATGTCTGGATTTTCTCGTAACATATCTTCTCGGCGACAATGATTCCCGTGTATCTTTCGGCGGGTATGAAGGCCTCTCCCTTCATGTTGCTCTTTGACCTGTAAACGACGTTTCCGTTCTGATCCGTGAGGTAAATGTCTACCCCTCCCAGGGTTTTCCCGCCGGATGTGGTCATTATCACCGAGCCGTTCCCGAAAAGGTAGTTCTCGTCTATCTTGAAGAGTGTGCAGTTGCATTCCCCGAAATA
>CAZEXF010000062.1:0-7103 GCA_964516855.1 uncultured archaeon
GGAGATGGTGGACGACTGGGAGAAATGGGTCGACTGGGCGGACATAGTAGTTTTCGACGACGTGCTCGGGCAGGGGGAGAAGGCCAGGAAGCTGAGGGAAAGGGGGAAGCTGGTGGTCGGCGGTACCCCCTACACCGACAGGCTCGAGGACGACAGGGAATTCGGGCAGGAGGAACTCAGGAGGTACGGCGTGAACATCCTTCCGTACAGGGCCTTCACCAACTTCGAGGAGGCCATACAGTTCATGAGGGACAACCCGGGGAAATACGTCATAAAGCCCTGCGGCCAGGCCGCGAACATGAAAGGACTGCTGTACGTCGGGGAAGACGATGACGGGAGGGACGTCATACAGGTCCTGAACGATTACAAGAACGCCTGGGCCAGCAAGATTCCCTCGTTCCAGCTCCAGAAGAGGATAAACGGGGTGGAGATCGCTGTCGGCGCATTCTTCAACGGAAAGGAGTTCATATACCCCATAAACGTGAACTTCGAGCACAAGAAGCTGTTCCCCGGGAACCTGGGGCCGTCCACGGGCGAGATGGGAACCTCGATGTTCTGGTCAGGCCCCAACAAGATATTCAACCAGACCCTGAAGAAGATGGAGCAGAAGTTCGCGGAGGAGGGATACGTTGGATATATGGACCTGAACTGCATAATCAACAGGAACGGCATATATCCCCTTGAGTTCACGAGCAGGTTCGGCTATCCCTGCATATTCATCCAGGAGGAGGGCATGCTTACCCCGATGGGGGATTTCCTTTACGAGCTTGCCCATGGGAACAGGCCCAAGCTGAGGGTGAAGTCGGGCTTCCAGGTGGGAATCAGGATAGTGGTTCCCCCGTTCCCTTTCACCGACAAGGAGACATTCGATGTCAAGTCAAAGGACTCGGTAATATTCTTCAAGAAATCCACGGACGGCGTGCACATAGAGGACGTCAAGCTGGTCAACGGGGAGTGGGTCGTTACCGGGAACAGCGGCGTCGTCATCGTCGTTTGCGGTTGCGGGCAGACCATGAAACAGGCCCAGGCCCAGGCGTACTACAGGATAAAAAACATATCCATACCCCACATGTACTACAGGGACGACATAGGCGACAGGTGGTTCGAGGACAGCGACAAGCTGCACGCGTGGGGATACCTGAGGGAATCCTGATCATGAAAAACCTTACAGCCAGTCCTTCTTCTTGAAATAGGCGAGCATTATCACCGCTATGGCGATCATCACCGTCCATGCCATCAGGTAGCCGTGCTGCCATTCGATCTCGGGCATGAAACGGAAATTCATCCCATAAAGTCCCGTCACGAAAGTGAGGGGTATGAATATGGTCGCGATTATGGTCAGCGCTTTCATCACCTCGTTCATCTTGTGAGATGTCACGGAGAGATAGGCGTCGAATATCCCCGCGGTGAGCTCCCTGTCCATCTCGAGGATCGAGTAAACCCTGTTGATGTGGTCGTAGATGTCCGTGAAATACACCTTCGCCTTCTCGGAGATGAAACGGAAGTCCTTCCTCGTCAGGCGGTTGATGACCTCCCTCTGGGGGGCGACGGATTTTTTGAGTTCCGCTATGTCCCTCTTTATCGAGAGTATCTCCTCCATCACGTTTTCCCTCTTTCCCTCGATCACCCTGTCCTCCAGCTCTTCCAGCCTGTTGTCCCACTGGTTCACCATGGGAAGGTACTTGTCCACGGTGGAATCGATGATCCGGTGGAGAGCGAAGTCGCATCCCTTCGCGAAAAGCCTCGGGTTCTTCCTGTACAGCTCCATTATGCCGTTGATGTCCTCGCTCTCGAAGTAATGCACGGTGACGATGAAGTTTTTCCCCAGGAATATGTTGTATTCCTTCATCTCGGCCTCCTTTTCTTTCATGTTGTAGCCGAGCTTGTGGAAAACGATGAATATGTGGTCGTCGAAATGGTCGATCTTCGGCAGCTCTGAGGGCTGCTGGGAATCCTCCAGCGCCAGGGGATGGAAATCGAATACGTTTTTCAGAATCTCGAACTCCCGGGAACTGGGATGTTCGAGGTCTACCCAGGCCAGATTGTTCCTGCTGGAGAGGAACCTGCCCATCTGGCTTGTTTTGAGGTCTTTGACAAAATCCTTCCTGTTCCTCAATGCCAGGGTCCTTATCATAGGTTTAGTTGTAAGGATGATTTATATGTGTTTGAACCAGAAAAACCGGTAAGATATTATATTCAAAAACAAGAAATAAGCATGGATCCAAGAATTCTTTTCCTTTTCATTATACTATGTTTCATTGGGGGTTCCCTCTTCGTCAATGCGATCTTGAGCATGCATAAGAAAAGAAAGATCGAGAACATTCCCACTTCAAAAATACGCTCGCTTGCAATGGGACTCGTAGAGATATACGGGAAAGTATTGCATGCAGATAAATGGTTGTTCACAAGCCCCCTGGCCGGGAAGAAATGCGTTTATTATGATTTCGAAATCGAGGAGCACAGGGGATCGGGGAAAAATTCACGATGGGTAACGGTCGCAAAGGGGTGTGACGGAAGGTATTTTTTCCTTAAAGACAATACTGGCAGGGTTTTGGTTGACTGCAACGGAGCCAAGATTGAAATCAAACCTCAATTTAAACAAAAATCAATGACCGGATTGAAATCGGGGGATTTGCCGGAGAACGTCAAAAAGGTTCTTGAAAAAAACGGAATCAAGTTAAAGAATTTTTTCGGTTTCGACACTGTTTTCAAATACCAAGAAATGACTATTGTTCCGGAAGATAATTTATATATTATGGGAAACGCGGGGGATAACCCTTTCGTTAAAGAGGGTTCTGCAATGAACAGCACCCACGACATAATGATCCAGTGCTCAAAGGATACCTTCTTCATATCAAACAAGGATGAAAAGCATATAATCAATAACCTGAAATTAAAGATCATTCTTGGATTTTTCGGAGGCATTCCTCTTATATTTTTCGGAGGTCTTGGAATTCTTTTTTATTTCTCCGTGATTCTTATATAATTAAGAGGGGTGATTTGATGTTTGAAGGAATTATTCTAATGGCTTTCGTTATAGTCGGCCTGGTCATACTGGCAACAGTTATCTACTTCGTATCGATCTTTAACGGTCTGGTAAGGCTCAAGAACAACATAAAGAAGTCGTGGGGGAACATTGATGTTCTGCTGAAGCAGAGATCAGATGAGCTTCCCAAGCTAATCAATACGGTAAAGGGATATATGAAGCACGAAAGCAGGACGCTTCAGGTCCTGACAAAGGCGAGAACGGATTTCCTCAGGGCGAAAACCATGTCAGACAAGGCGGCTTCCGACAGCATGATCAGCAGCGCCCTGAAGACGATATTCGCCGTTGCTGAGAACTATCCGACGCTTCGCGCAACCGAGAACTTCTCCAAGCTCCAGGAAAGGATCAGCGGGCTTGAGAATGAACTTGCCGACAGAAGGGAGTTCTACAACGACAGCGTCAACAACTACAACATCCGGATCCATTCCATACCTGATTCGCTTGTGGCACGAATGATGGGATTGAGGGAAAAGGAAATGTTTAAGGTGGAAGCACATGAGAAAAAGGACGTTGAAGTGAAGTTTTAAAAAAAAGAAAAAAGGGGAAGATCATGACTTTCCTTCCGTCTCATTCGTCGTCTTCCCAGTCTTCCTCGTCCTTCCTGAACATATCCGCACCTCAATCTGATCGAAATGCAATACTTGCTGATTATTAAGGCAACCATGGATTATTTAAGCTTTCCTCCTCCGGGCCGGGAACGGGGTAAGAATATAACCCTTTTTCCCAATAATGAATAATGTCCTGCAGCGACGACATCGGGACCGTAAGGGAGAAGGTCGGGAAATACCGGAAGGGGGACGAGAAGGCCTTCCAATGGCTGGTGGAAAGATACGACACCGGTCTCTGCAAATTAGTGTATAAAATGACAAGGGATAACATGCTTAAAGAGGACCTGATGCAGGAGATATGGTTCAAGGTCTGGGATAAGAGGGACACTTATATAAACACATCCGAATTCTCGACGTGGATATATACGATAGCAAGAAATCACACGATCGATTATTTTAAAGCAAGCGGACACAGGTTTAACGATTCGATGCTGAGCGCCGATTCGATGACGATGTACAACGGAGAGGAGATCGTCCCCGAATACTCGGAGGGTCTTTTCCGCCGGGGTTTCGGTCCGGACGCTGTCATCGAAAGCGAGGAGCTGAAGGAGAAAATAATGCAATCGATCGGAATAATAAAGGAGAACGGGTATTCGAAAAAAATCACCCGGGCCCTCGAATTGAGAATGAACGGCCTCCCTTACGAGAACATTGCGGAAGAGATGGGGATACCTTTAGGATCCGTCAAATCCGACATACGCAGGGGAAGGATACTGGCGGCAAGGAAGACGCTCGAGCTTCTGGGGGACTGCAAAGAAACCCCCGCCATCGTGATCCTCAGAAAATTTGCCGCCAAGCCAATTGGATGAGAACAGATATTTCCGCAAGATTCTTGAACGCTTAAATATGAACAAGTTCAATCAATTAAGATAGCGTTAAAGCGAGTCCTCTGCTTGTTTTTTCGTTTTACCGTCAGGAGTTGATTGCACATGGCCGTCAAGAAAGGAGATACCGTGCAGGTGGAATATACAGGGACCCTTGAGGACGGAACGGTCTTCGACAGCTCGGAAAAGCAGGGAAAGCCCCTGGAATTCGAGGTCGGAGCGGGAAAGATAATCAAGGGTTTCGACGGGGCGGTTGTCGGAATGGAAAAGGAAGGAGAAAAGGAGATAACCCTGGAGCCCTCCGAGGCGTACGGGGACCGCAACCCCCAGCTGATACAGAAGGTCCCGAAAGAGCAGCTTCCCAAGGAGCAGGAGCTGAAACCGGGCATGATGCTCGGGGTGACCCTGCCGAACGGCGCCCAGATTCCGGCAAAGATAACCGAGATAGACGGGAAGGAGGCCACGCTCGACCTCAACCACCCGCTTGCGGGAAAGACCCTGAAGTTCAGGATAAAGATCGTAGAGATCAGGTCAAAGTAGGCCGGATATTTCCGAAAGAAGAAAATCAAACCTTTCGTACCCGGACGCCTTGTTGAAATGCCCCGCGCCCTTCACTATCTGCAGCTTTACCTTCAGCCGACCGGCCAGCTCCTCCGCCCTTCCGATCGGAACGTAGGGATCGTTGTCCGAATGGATCACCTCGAAGTGCCCGCAGTTTCTCCTGATCTTCCCCCAGTCGAATTCCCTGTAAAACGTCCTGTTGATGCTGTCGAAATCCGGGTTCCCGATCTCCTTTACGAATCCCGCAACGAAGAAAGCGGCTTTTATCGGATGATCGAGTTTTTCAAGAACTGAAAGAAGGAAGGCAGGCCCGAGGCTGTGCCCCACGGCTATAGTCTTCCCGTCAAGGTATTTTTCGTAATCCTCGAAAACCTCCAGCCAGTTTTCAAGCGTCTGCCCCTCCGGCGTGGGAAACCCCGGGACGTGCACGTCGCATCCCAGTTTTTCCAGCTCCCCTTTAAGCCAGGGAAACCAGTTCTCATCCGGGCTCCCGTATGCCCCGTGAACGATTATGACGTCCGCCATGAGAATACTTTTATAGCTCCGTTAAATAAATAATGAAATAATCCGGGTGGATATCCATGGCTCTTGAAGGTATTTTAGAGAATCTAGGGATGCTTTTGCCGGCGAATGTGGCGCCCTTCGTCATAGCGGCATTAATCGTGATTTTCGCTTTCATACTCGCCTATATAGTGCTTTTCGTGATCAACAAGATAGCGCACATCGCCACCACGAAGACGAAAACGACACTCGACGACAAGATCATTCACGCCATAAGGAGGCCCGTAAAAATAATATTCATATTCGGAGGCCTCTATTTCGGGGCCTCTTATGTGAATCCCGATGCGTCTTTTTACGGCTTCACCCTCCACCAGCTTTTCTACATAATATCCATACTGATAGGCGCATATCTCGTGGTAAGGATCATCGAGGCGGTCATCGCATGGTACATGGCGGAGGTCTCGGTCAAGACGAAGACGAAGATGGACGAGACGATGATTCCCCTGCTCAACAAATTCGTGATAGGAATAATATACATACTCGCGATTCTGATGATACTGGGGGACCTGGGAATAGAGATCACCCCGCTGATAGCGAGCCTGGGGATAGGCGGGCTGGCAATCGCACTCGCCCTGCAGGACACGCTTTCCAACCTCTTTTCCGGCGTGTACATGGGCATCGACAAGCCCATAAAGGTGGGCGACTTCATCGAGCTGGAGAACGGTGTAAAGGGATACGTGGACAACGTGGGATGGAGATCTACCAGGATACGCATGCTAGGAAACAATTACGTGATCATCCCTAACAAGAAGCTCGCGGACTCGGTCATCACGAACTACAACGACCCGCAGCCCCAGCTCTCGGTCATCGTGAACCTTGGGGTTGCCTATGAAAGCGACCTGGAGAAGGTGGAGAAGGTCACGATCGACACCGCGAAGAAGGTTCTCCAGGAAACAGAGGGAGGGGTGAAGGACTTCGAGCCCTTCATCCGCTACAACGAGTTCGGCGACTCCTCGATCAACTTCTCGGTGATCATGAGGGCGGAGAAGTACGTGAGCAGGTACCTGATCACCCACAATTTCGTCAAGGAGATCATGAAGGCGTACAGGGAGAACGGGATCACCATACCCTTCCCGCAGAGGTCCCTCTGGTTCAGGAACAGTATGCAGTGATCTCTGATCAGTGGAATTCCTCTACTGAGTTCGATGCCCCGATCTTCTTGTCTCCTAGTTTCAGTGTAGTGGGTTCGAAATATCCCCTGGCGCTGTCTGCACCGGAGGGGATTTCCTTATCTTGTATTATCCATTTCTTTTCCCCGTTGTCATCAACGCAAAACAGTTTTATTTTGCTTTCTTCACCGATAAGATTATCTCCTATCCGGGTCAGCAGATTAGAATATTCCACGTTTTTGTCGACTATGGGACCGTCGAATGCATTGTATTCCTTTTCTTTCTTGTCCAGGAATAAAGACATCCCTATAATAACCAGAGACGCCGCTCCCAATTTAACGTATACGTTGTATTTATCCAATACACCTTTCGCGTAATCCTTCATTTTTTTGTA
>CAZEXF010000063.1:0-7078 GCA_964516855.1 uncultured archaeon
AAGCCTTGCATCCTCCCTGAAGATCATACTTATCGTCTTCGTGATGATGGTCATTGTGTATTTTTTCGAGATACGGTACAGGGTGAAGATCTGGGGCTTCGCGCAGGGGTTCAAGCAGTACGTGGTGAGCTCACTCCTCGGAGCGACTCCGGGATGCGTGGGGGCCTTCGCCAGCGTCTCTATGTACGTCCACGGGGCCATATCGTTCGGCGCCATAGTCGCTGCCATGATAGCCACCTCCGGAGACGAGTCCTTCGTGATGCTGGCAATGTTCCCGGACAAGGCCCTGGTGATCTTCGGCGTTCTCTTCATTCTCGGCATAATCTTCGGCTGGTTCGCGGACAGGATAATAAGGAGATTCGCGACACTGGAAAGGGTGACGGCCTGCAAGGAGTGCAGTATCGTCATACATGAGGGGCATGAGAGGAGGCCTGAACATTTCCTGAAGGAGCACGTCTACGGCCACGTGATCAGGCAGCACATACCGAAGCTCTTTTTATGGCTCTTCTTCACCATTTTGTTTCTGGGGATCCTCGGGCAGTACATGCAGCTGGAGGAGATACTTCCCTCCAGCACACTCTTGCTGATGCTGATAGCCATCCTGGTGGGCATAATCCCGGAATCGGGGCCTCACCTTATATTCACGGTGATGTTCGCCCAGGGACTGATACCGTTCTCCGTGATCCTCGTCAGCTCCATCGTGCAGGACGGCCACGGGCTGCTGCCCATGCTCTCCCATTCGGTGAGGAACACGTTCGTGATAAAGCTGTTCAACGTGGGCTTCGCCCTCATCGTGGGGATGGCCCTCCTGCTCATAGGACTGTGATAAGATGGACAGGGAAGAGGAATTCGGGAGGATAAGCGGGGAGATCGAAAGCTGCAGGAAGTGCGGCCTCTGGAAGACCAGGAACAAACCGGTCCCCGGGGAGGGATCCCTCTCGCCGGGAATAATGTTCATAGGGGAGGCCCCCGGATACAATGAGGACGTCCGGGGAAGGCCCTTCGTGGGCAGGGCGGGGAAGGTATTCGACGAGCTCCTGGAATCGATCGGACTTAAAAGGGAGGAAATCTTCATAGGAAACCTCCTGAAATGCCGCCCTCCCAAGAACAGGGACCCCCAGCCTGAGGAGATAAAGGCGTGCTCGCCCTACCTGGACAGGCAGATGATCCTCCTGAAGCCGCGGGTGATCTGCACCCTGGGGAATTTTCCCACGACCTACGTCCTGGAGAAGTTCGGTATAAGGCCTGATAGGATAGGTAAGATACACGGGAAGGTGTTCCCGGTCCACAACCTGGCGATATCCTCGAAGATATTCCCCCTGTACCACCCGGCGGTGGCCACCAGGAACCCCGACCTTAAGTTCGTCCTGCTGGAGGATTTCAGGGTCCTGAAGGGGCTAATATAGGAAAGGTATGAATTTCTTCGTCCCTTTCCTGTAGTTTTCATACCTCCTCCCGAAGAACATCTTCATTCGTTTCTCTTCCCTCTCCACGATTTTTCCGCATATGAGAAAAGAAAAGAGCGCCGCGATTATCAGGGAGTAGGATTTCAGACAGAATCCGGGACCCATGAGGAAAAAATACAGGAATGCCGCATATATGGGATGCCTTACGTATCGGTATATCCCGCTGGTCACCAGTTCCCTTTCCCTTTTCTCGGGAGGCAGTGCGATGAAGCTCAGGGCGAACATGAGAAACATCAATAAGGTTGCCGAATATAATAAAGCCGTTGATGAGAAATCGGATATGGGAATCCCCGGCAGTCCTATTAAGGGATCCAGCAGGTATGCCATCAAGATCGGTATCACTGCCAATACGAGGCACAGGGGTCCCGAGCCAAGCAGTCTTTTCAGATTGATCATCTCCTTCTCCTTACATGAAAAGGGCCAGCACCCTGAAGAAGATCCCTCCCATCACGGTGGCGAAAAGGATCTCGAAGACCGTTATGGAAAGCCCCCTCTTCCACCCGGTCTCCCTCACCAGGGCGGCTATGGTGGCGGCGCAGGGGATGTAGAGCATGGTGACGAATGCGAAGACCAGCATCTGGACCGGGGTGAGCACGGCGGCGAAGTTGGTGGTCCCCAGGAGGGTCGCCAGCATGACAAGGGTGAGCTCCTTCTTCACTATCCCGAAGATGAAGGCGATCCCGGCAAGGGCGGGAAGACCCAGCCACCAGACGGTCACCGGTGACATGGCCTCTGCAATGATCCCGAGCTGGCCGTAGAAGTCGATGATCCTGATCAGGACCGTTCCGGCTATTATTATCGGAATCGCGATGAATATGAAGTCCTTGATCCTGAACCAGGTCTGGAGGAGCATGGTCTTAAGGTTCGGCATCCTGAGGGAATGGATCTCCATTATCAGGCCGGAGGGCTCGCCGGGAAGCACCCTGAAGGCGATCCTCCCCAGGATCAGCACTATTGCGAGGTCGATCACGTAAAGCCCGAGCGCCCACCAGACGCTCACGAAGCGGGCGACGAGACCGAGTATGACGGCCGTGACGGCCGCGCAGGGTATCAGGGTGGTCACGAATATGGCTATAAGCCTCTCCCTGTGGGTCTCCATTATCCTGCACCCCAGACAGGCCGGGACGTTGCACCCGAAGCCCATTATTATCGGTATGAAGGCCTTCCCGTGGAGTCCTATCCTGTGCATCACGTTGTCCATCAGGAAGGCTACCCTGGAGAGGTAGCCGGAGTTCTCCATGAATCCCAGTATGAGATAGAAGGGGAGTATGTAGGGGATTATGACGGTGAGGACGGAGATGGCCCCTTCCAGCAGGCCGAAGGCCAGCCCCATGAGAAGGTTTCCCTCTATGAGGGGTTCGATGTCCTCCAGAAGGATGACGAACATATCCTCTATCGCCACGGAAAGGACGCTCCCGAAGGTGAATATCGAAAAGAATACGGCGAGAAGGACCGCGATCATGAAGGGGTATCCCCATATCCTGTGGGTCATTATGCTGTGGAGCTTCTCCGAACGCCCGGGGCCCTCCCTTTCGACCTTCTTCATTACCCTTCCGGCTATCCGGCTTATGAGGGAATACCTCTCGCAGGTGACGGCGGTTTGGCAGGAATGGCCGTGCATGCTCCTTATGCACTTCGAAAGCCTTCCGGCCTCCTTCAGCACGGAGGGTTTTGCCTTGCGGACAATGTCCTCGATCTCGCTGTCGCCCTCCAGAAGCTTTATGGCCACCCATCTGGGCGGGTAATCATCCGTCCCTTTAAGCATCCCGGAGAGTTTCCCGATCCGTTTCTCTATCTCCTTACCGTATCTGAGGCTCCTGGACCTTTTTTTCTGTTTGCTGGTACGCAGGGCGGCCTCGACAACTTTGTTTATCCCCTTTCCCGTCACCGCCACGGTGGGTATGACGGGAATCCCGAGGGCCTTTTCCAGCTTCCTGTGGTCTATCTTGATTCCCTTTTTCCCCGCCATGTCCACCTGGTTCAGGGCGATCACCATGGGGACGCCCATCTCGGTCAGCTGCATGGTCAGGAAGAGGTTCCTCTCCAATACCGAGGCGTCTATCACGTCTATGACCACGTCCGGCCTCTCCTTCACTATGTATTCCCTTGTGACCCTTTCCTCGATGGAATAGGTCGAAAGCGAATATATCCCGGGGAGATCGATCACGTCTATGTCATACCCTTTAAAATGGAACGAGCCCTCCGCCCTTTCGACGGTCTTCCCGGGCCAGTTCCCGATGTGCTGCTGCAGCCCGGTGAGCTGGTTGAATATGACCGACTTACCCACGTTCGAGTTCCCGGCAAGCGCGATCCTGATCCTCTTACTCATCTGGCACCTCCACCAGGATCCTCTTCGCGATCCCCCTTCCCAGGACGAGGCAGGAACCCCTGACGCATATCTCCACCGGGCCGCCTGCAGGGACCACCCTTCCGACGGTGATCTTCGTCCCTTCGGTAAGCCCCATGTCCTCGAGCCTCCTTTTCGCCATGTGGCCCGCCTCGACGGACACTATCCTGGCGCTGTCTCCCTCGCCGAGGTCGGAGACAGAGACAATTCCCTTCCTCCGGTGCATGAGCCTGTGTGTTCCTAATCTCCTGGAGCGGATGCGGGACTTCATCTCCTCCTCCAGCTCGTCCGGTATCACGTGCTCGAGCCTGCAGGCCTCCCTGTGGGCCCTGCCCTTCCGGATTCCCAGCCTTACCAGGAAGCCCTCCGTCACCCGGTGCTTCCTTAGTATCCTCTTTCCTATGCGGCTCCCCTTTCCGGTAAGTTCGACTCCCCTGTATGGCCTGTGCCTGATGTAGCCCTCCTTCGCAAGCCTGGAGATCATCTCGGAGGCGCTGGCGGGGGAGACCTTCATCGCCCTGGCTATCCTGACCGTGGTCGCCTTCTCTTTCTTCTCCCTGATCCTGTACAGGGCCTCGAGGTATTCCTCGACCGTTTCAGAAACCATAATATAATATTTAGGCGAACCTAAATTTATATGTGTTTGACATATTTTCGTCAGAAAAGCCTGCTGTTTCGGGCAGAATGTGCCGGAGGGAGAATTATAGTTTGCATTTGGACAGTTCTGACAGCCCTTTGAGTCCCTTGGACAGTGCCGAGACGCCGCAGGCTCCGATAATGGCCCCGCCCAGCATCAGGACTGACAAATCATACAAACCCAGGGCGTCCGGGCATCCGAAATCTTGTATGTAAGTGGCAAGGTCATTTATATATTGCGGAAATACTACGCCCAAATAACCCAAACCCAGCACCGTTCCGATTACGCCTTCCTTGAGGTTGGCTTGGGATTTGCCGCCTCTCATAGAATGAATAACGGACAAACATTTTTAAGGTTAACGATTCCACTCATAATTCGATGATAAATAAACGTTGAGCACCTTCGTTTCAGGAGTAGTCGTCAAAAAACACTTCCCTTCCCCTTTTTATCCTCTCTTCATTCGGGTCGAAATCCCCGCCCCCGCATGGGACGGGATTGAGGGAGAACCTTTCATTCCCCTTCCTTCCCGCGACCCCCCGGCCCTTGAAGGTCCCGTTGCCCAGATCCCGGAAGTTGAAATGCCCTTCATCGCAGTAGATTTTTGCGGTCCTTTTCTTGCTATCCAGATGATAATTCGTGCAGTTGGGGCACACCTTTTCCCAGTCTTTCGCTTCGGTCATACGATCACTGTTTACCTGTAGGGATGTAATCTTTTAATAGCTTCTTTCCGGGCTTTCCCGCCTTAACATTCGATAACTTTAAGCTTCCTTGCCACAATAATTTAACATGCCCCAGAAAAAATCAAGGTTCTTCTCCGAGCCGGCTGTCCCCCCGTCGAAGGTTATGCGCTCGCTTTCGAAACACATACTGGTGGACGGGTTCCACCTGGTGATCGACCTGGAGCGCTCGAAAGGCGTGTGGATGAGGGACGCGGAGACCGGGAAGAAGTACCTCGACACGTATTCCTACTTCTCCACCCTTCCCATAGGGCATAACCATCCGAAGATGAGCGACAGGGAGTTTCTGAGGGAGCTGAAGGCGGCTGCCAAGGAGAACCCGGCCAACTCGGACGTCTACACCGAGGAATACGCCAGGTTCGTGAACACCTTCGCGAAGAACGCCCTCCCCCCTTACATGAGATACACGTTCTTCATCTCCGGGGGAGCCCTCGCGGTGGAGAACGCGCTGAAGACGGCGATGGACTGGAAGGTCAGGAAGAACCTCGGGAAGGGTATGAAAAAGGAGAGGGGGTCGAAGGTCATCCACTTCAGGGAGGCGTTCCACGGGAGGTCAGGATACACGCTTTCCCTCACCAACACCAGCGAGACAAAGGTCAAGTATTTCCCGAAGTTCAGATGGCCCAGGATAACCAACCCGAAGCTGAGGTTCCCGGTCACCCAGGAGGTGTTCGAGGAGGTGGAGAATAAGGAGAAGGAGGCATACGGGCAGATATATTCCGCGATCCACAGACACAGGGACGACATAGCGTGCCTTCTGATCGAGCCCATCCAGGGCGAGGGCGGGGACAACCATTTCCGCCCCGAGTTCCTCCAGGGCCTGGAGAGGATATGCAGGGAGAACGAGATCATGTTCGTTCTCGACGAGGTCCAGACCGGGTTCGGGACCACCGGGAAAATGTGGGCATTCGAGCACTTCGGGATCAAGCCGGACCTCATAGCCTTCGGGAAGAAGTCCCAGGTCTGCGGCATAATGTCCTCCAGGAGGGTGGACGAGGTGAGGGACAACGTGTTCCACGAGTCCTCCAGGATAAACTCTACCTGGGGAGGCAACCTGGTGGACATGGTCAGGTCCAGGAGATACCTGGAGATAATGAAGGAGGAGAAGCTCGTCAGGAACGCCCATTTCATGGGGAGATACTTCCTGGAGAGGCTCACGGAGCTGAAGGGCAGGCAGGATGATATCTCCAACGTGAGAGGGAGGGGCCTCTTCATCGCCTTCGACCTTCCAAACCAGAAGGTCAGGGACAGGCTGAGGATGAGATGCTGGAGGAACGGACTGGCGGTCCTCGCCTGCGGGGACAGGTCCATAAGGTTCCGCCCGCCCCTGATAATAAAGCAGGAAGAGGTGGACGAGGTGATCAGGAGGCTGGACAAGTCTTTCAGGTATCTTTAAACCTTTATCATGTTCTTTTCAGGAACCATGTGACATCCGCTGAAACGTCCCAGTCAGGTTTTTCTTCATCCCTTGGAGATTTCCTGTCCAAAAGAAGATGCTTTCCGTTGTAAGCATTCAAAAACCTTTGCATTCTCGGATTCAGCTGCCTGCATATTTCCTTAACAGCCGGGACGAGCTCCTTGGGTTCCCATAACCCGTTATTTTCATCAAATGCAAATATTCCTTCCCCGGATTCAAGGGATTGATATATTCTGGTCGCTAATTCTGTTTTTGTTGAGAAATCAGATTTCCAGCAGGGATTGTAAGAAGACCATTCGATATATATCCACCCATTTTCGAATCTCGTTTTTTCGTATGGTTTCAGCCCTTCTCTCCTATTGTAGACTGATTCCATCCTTTTTCGAAAATCATCCAGAGGTTCTCCATCTTTCCGACTTATCCTGGTATTTTCCCTTGATGGCATGAATAAAATAACACATAAAATCTTTATAA
>CAZEXF010000064.1:0-6856 GCA_964516855.1 uncultured archaeon
GACCGGGACGTTTTCCAACGGTTTCAGGATGGACCTGAAGAAGGTTCCCCTGAAATACCAGGGGCTGGATCCATGGCAGATCCTCGTTTCCGAATCCCAGGAAAGGATGACACTCGCGGTCCCTCCCGGAAAAATCGAGGAGTTCAGGAAGCTTGCGGAGCTACACGAGGTGGAATCCTCTTTGCTCGGGGAGTTCAACGGCAGCGGCAAGTTCGAGGTCAGTTACGGGGACAAGCCAGTCGCCTATCTCGACATGGATTTCGTGCACGGCGGGGTCCCCCAGATGAAGCTGAAGGCCAGATGGAAGGGTCCCCGGCAGAGGGGACTGAAGGAACCGGAAATAGAACCGGTGACCGATCACGGAAAGCTCCTGAAGGAAATGCTTTCCAGGCCAAACATAGCGAGCAAGGAATACATAACCAGGCAGTACGACCACGAGGTCCAGGGGACCAGCGCGGTTAAGCCCCTGGTGGGGAAGGACAGCGACGTAAACAGCGACGCTGCAGTCCTGAAACCCCTTCTGGATTCCTGGGAGGGACTAGCCATGAGCGACGGGATAAACCCCGATTACAACCACATCGATACATACTGGGGAACCCTTATGGCCATGGACGAGGCGATAAGGAGGGTGGTGGCAGTGGGCGCGGACCCGGAAAGGATATGTCTCAACGACAACTTCTGCTGGCCGTCTCCCCTCCCGTCGGAGAACAACCCGGATGCGGAATACAAGATGGCGCAGCTGGTCAGGGCGAACAGGGCACTGTACAAGGGAACAACGAAACTCAGGACTCCGTGCGTTTCAGGGAAGGACAGCATGTCCATGGACGGCACAATCCCGGACAAGGAGGGGAAGATGCACAGGGTGTCCGCCCCTCCCACCATAAAATTCGCCGCGGACGGGAAGGTGGACGACGTCAGGAAATGTGTGACGATGGATTTCAAAAGGCCTGGGGAACTCATTTACGTCATCGGCAAGACAAG
This sequence comes from uncultured archaeon, assembly GCA_964516855.1. Lineage (GTDB taxonomy): Archaea > Aenigmatarchaeota > Aenigmatarchaeia > QMZP01 > QMZT01 > CAZEXF01. The sequence goes on from CAZEXF010000064.1 coordinate 982, forward strand.
AGACGAGCTCGGGGGTTCCGAGCTTTATAAGATGCTGGGAGAGACCGGGAGGAAGGTCCCCAAGGTCAGGTTAAGGAAACTGAAAAAGACCTGCAGGGCCGTGCACGACGCGATAGAGAAAGATCTCCTCTCATCGTGCCACGGAGTATACAAGGGAGGTCTCGAGGTTGCCCTGTCGCAGAGTGCTTTCGCGGGAGGACTGGGAGCGGATGTTTATCTGGGGAACGTCCCTACCGGCTGGTTCGGAAAGAGGCTGAACGAGACGAAGAAACTCTGCTCCGAATCCCCCGGCAGGTTCGTGGTGACCGTTCCTTACGAAAAGCATGAACGCTTCGAAAGGCTCATGAATGGAGGATTTAAACACAGCATCCCCGGAATCAGGAAAGCCAACTACGGGTTTCTGGGATACGTCAAAAATGATAATCTTTTCAAGGTATACGGAAATGGTGACAAGGAATTGATGAATGAAGACATAGGAGGGCTGAAGGGCGCCTGGAAGGCCCCTTACTCTGGAAGGTGAACATGATGAAACCGAAAACGATAATACTGACCGGACTCGGGATAAACTGCAACCAGGAGACGGAATACGCGTTCGAACTGGCCGGATCCGGAACGGAGCAGGTCCACGTCAACGAGGTAATAGACGGCTCGAAGAAGCTCAGCGATTACCAGATACTGGCCTTTCCGGGAGGTTTCCTCCACGGGGACGCGATCGCGGCGGGGATGATAATGAAGAGCATCCTCAAGTCGAGCATGTATGACGACGTCCGGGAATTCATATCTTCCGGCAAGCCGGTCATCGGTATATGCAACGGCTTCCAGGTGCTGGTGAAGTCGGGCCTCCTTCCCGGAAGGAAGAAGGACGGGGGCAAGCAGACCGTCACCCTCACATACAACGATTCGGGCAGGTTCAGGGACGACTGGGTATACCTTAAGAACCTCAGCGACAAGTGCATATGGACGAAGGATATCAAAAGCATATACCTTCCCATCCGCCACGGGGAAGGGAAGTTCGTTCCCTCGAATGGAATGACGAAGGAGCTGTACAAGGAAGACCTCGTTGTGTTCAAATACACCGGACCTCTCGGCGAAGAAGACCCCGGATTTCCCTGGAATCCCAACGGTTCCGTGGACGACGTCGCCGGCATATGCAACCCGGAGGGGAACGTCCTCGGGATGATGCCCCACCCGGAGGGATACATATTCCGCACCCAGCACCCGAGATGGACGAGGGAGGATCTCCCGGAAAAGGGAATGGGGCTGAAGATAATCAGGAACGGGGTTGATTACGCCAGCAGTATGTAAATATTAATACATCCGAAAGAATTACTCAAGAACGATCATTGAACAAGCTAATTTTTGTCCAGCTGTCTTCTTGTCTTAACTGATGCGCTTTTTATTTTCTTGACTATCGAATCATATCCAGTTATCTTATCGTCAATATCAAATTCGGCGTGATATGGCCCATCATACCCGGAAAGGTCAAGAGAACCAATTCGATTACCGCCTTCCATTATTTCTCCAGTATAATCATAATCTCTTACGTGTTGCGCTTCTAAATCTAAACCTTGCTTTTTTAGATTTTTTTTAAGTTCTTGAAGATAGGATATTTTCTCTTTAATTGGGCTATCTGTGAATGTTGACATGTTATGACCAAATAATAATTAACTGCGTGATTTAAATATTTATTATCAGGTTCGTAACTCCTTCCTCAATTTTTTTAATTAGTACGCCAGCAGTATGTAAATATTAATACATCCGGAAAGAATTACTTATTATGAAATCCGTCATCCTTACCCATTCCGACACCGACGGCATATGCGCGGGTGCGCTCGCCCTGGCGAGGTTCCCGCATTCGAGGATATTCTTCACCAAGCCGGTCTCCTTCTTCCACGACCTCCAGGAATGCAAGGAGGAGAGGATGGTCATCTGCGACATAGCGATCGACACGAGGGACGAGAGGAATATAATGGAGCTCATGGAAAGCAGGGCGAGGAAGGGGGTGGAGATACTGTATTTCGACCACCACGGCCTCTCGAAAAGGACGAAAAGGAGGCTTCAGGAATGCCTGTCCGTCTTCTGCCACGACACCTCCGTCAGCTCCTCGGAGCTCATCTACAGGCATTTCAGGAACGAGATCCCGGGAGAGAGGGTATGGATGTCCATTTACGGGGCCATCGGGGATTACACGGACAACACCGAATTCGTCGAGAAGACGCTCCTCAACTGGGACATGAGGGCGATATACCTCGAGGCATGCACCCTTGTCATGGGAATAAAGGAGGATTCCTTCGAGAGCTATGACGGGAAGAGGAGGATAGTGCAGAGGCTGGCAAAGGGGGACAACCCCAGCGACATAGAAGGCCTCATGAGGGCGGCAAAGGAGGCGGTCAACAGGGAGTTCGACATATACGAGATCGTCAAGAAGCATGCCAGGAAGTCCGGCGACGTGGGTTATTTCCTGAGCTCCCAGTACTTCGGGTTCAGGGGCCCAATAGCCATTTTCGCCTCCAACGTGACAAACACGAGAATCGGCCTCTGCGTCTATTCGAGAAAGAATCACATGGACATAACGATGAGGACAAGGGACTATTCGATCCCCCTTGCGGACGTGGCCAAGAAGGCCGCCGGAAAGCTGGGAGGATCGGGCGGGGGGCACAACCAGGCGGCGGGAGCGAGGATCCCTCCAACCGAATTCAAGGAATTTCTGAAGGAAGTAAACAGGCTGATCCGGGTTAAGCCATGAATCAAGCAACCGGCGATCCCTGGATGTATGATTTAAATTCTCCGTGACAAAAGAATAGTATATGGAACAGGAAGAAAGGGAATTCGCGGTCAGGATCGCCAGGAAGGCGATCGAGAACTGGGTGAAAAGGCGGAAAACGATCAGCCCTCCCGGAAATTTCCCGGGGGAATTCAAAAAGATCCGAGGGATTTTCACGACGCTGCACACTTATCCCGATCCTTCCCTCCGCGGCTGCATAGGATACCCTTATCCCGTACTTCCCCTGATAACAGGGATAATCAAGTCATCCATAGAGGCGGCCCAGGATCCCAGGTTCCCGGAGCTGGAAGCCGGGGAGCTGGGAACGGTGGTCATCGAGATATCCGTTCTCACGGAACCCGAGCTGGTCGACGTCAAGAATCCGGAGGATTACCTGAAAGAGATCGAGATCGGGAGGGACGGACTTATTATCAAGCTGGACTACCAGAGCGGACTCCTCCTCCCCCAGGTCCCGGTGGAATACGGCTGGGACGTCAGGACGTTCCTGGAAAACCTCTGCATGAAGGCAGGCCTGACCCAGGATTCCTGGAAGAACGGGAAATCCAGGATATACAGGTTCCGGGCAGAGGTGTTCGGGGAGACGGAACCGGGAGGAAAAGTGGCAAGGACTTCGGAATGAACAGATGGATATAACACTGTTATGATTTTTCCTCTTTCTTGCTTTTCGGCTCGCGATAAAAACAAAGAGCGCCCAGGGCAGGAGATTCGACACCTCAGATCCCTTCTTTTGGGATCTCAAACCTTTTCTTCGGGAAGAAAAGGGCTGATTTCGAACCTGCGAGTGCTACCTCGAAAGACGCAGATGCCATCTGCGTCAAGCTGTAAAGCACACCGGATATCCCGGAAGGATCAGCTGGTCGCTCTTCATCTTCCGCCGATCCGAGTCAAGCCATGAAGTCATCATTCCAAAGGAATTCCTCATATCCAGCGCTCAAGTCCGGCCCGTTGAACCGCTTCGGTACCTGGGCATATCTAATTTAATTCACGGGCAGGTTTATATTTATGAATACCTCTCCGTTTCCCTCTCTGACAGAAAAAAACTTAGAACTTCATCTTGTGCCTGAATCCGGATTTCTCCGCCTTTTTCAGTGTCCAGGAGTCCTCCTCCAGCATGTCCGGGACCTTACCGTTAAGTACTGGGTAAGCGATACCGCACTTGTCGCAGACGAGGAACATGTTCCTTTCCCTGATCCCGCTCTTGCATTTCGGGCACGCCAGAACGTTAAGGAGAGTCTTGTCTATCATGGTCATCTGCTTAAGAATTGGATACATGATTTATAAATGGGGTTTAAACATTCGCTCCTTCCGCTTCCCTTTCCATCCGCTCCCTTCGTTCCTTGTCTTTCCTCTTCTTTTCCCTCTTTATGTCGTCCTTCAGCTTGGAGACCTTCATGAGTAATCCGCATTCGGAGCAGCGGACCTTGAAAGGCCTCACGAAAGTAATTTCCACGTGCTCGGAATGGCCGCACTCCGGGCAGGTGTAGTCCGTCCCCGCCGTGTCGGACCCCGTCTTGACCATGACCTTCAGCCTTCCCTTTTCCTCGCCTTTACTGTTCTTCAGCACCCTGTTGGTCACGAACCTGTATTTCCTTTCCATAATATCTCAATTAAGTCAGAGAGTATATTTAAAACTTTGTCAGAAATCCGATAGCCTTATGATATCACGTGGTCAAGTTCGCCTGTTTTATCGAACACGTAAACCAAAACACGTCCGTTTGATTCGTTTTTGAACGCATATGAGTTGTCATCTTCTTCAATCAGCAGGGAATATCTCTCGGATTCCGCGTCTTCTTTAATCCATCCGATCAGCTTAGACGTCATTTCCGTACAGACTTTAAGCGGTTTGTCCCATGAAGGCTTGTTATTATTTTTATAATCCTCTTCGGTCTTGAAGCGGATTATTCCAACATCGTATACGTCCGCCTTGTTTCTCATAAAAGATGTTTGATGATTAAATTTTTATATTAATCATTAAACAAGTACACCAACGATGAATGCCAGCAGCGCGACGAACATCCCTATCTTCATCCTTTTCGATATCCTGCCGTAGGATTTCGCCTTGTTCCTTCTTCCCAGGGAATATACGCAGGAAAGGAACACAAGGTCCGCAACGACAACGACTGCCAGGTAACTTAACGAAAAGATGCCGTAATAGTAGGGTAGTACCGACAGTATGACCGCTATCCCTATAGAGGCGATGGCCAGGCTGATCATGAACCTGGTCGAATACCTCATCTCTATCCCGTGCTTGCCGAAACCGAACCTCTGGGCGATCCCTCCGCTCACCTTCTGTGTGATCTTCTTCAGGAATCCCTTCCTGTCCCCCTCCATGTCCTCCAGGTCCTTGATTATCTCCCTGGATATGGTGGACAGCATCGCCAGGAGGAACAGCGTCAGGGGAGAGACTATCATGGAATAATTTCCGGTCGCGAACCCGCCGAAAAGGAAGGTCGACCCCACCAGGTATCCGATCGAAAGGTTCCCCAGCAGCAGCTTGTCCTGCAGGCTGATCGAATAGATCATCAGGACGACCGAATTGAGTATGGCTATGAAGAAGACACCCCAGTTTATGAATCCGGATATGAGGATCCCCGCGAGGAAAAGCACCATGGAAAAAGCCAGGGCGGCGTCCTTCGAAACCCTTCCGGAGGGTATCGGCCTCTTCGGACGGTTGATCCTGTCCGACTCCAAGTCCAGATAGTCGTTTATGACGTTCCCCGCTCCCGTGATCAGGAAGGCTATCGCCATCGCCCAGGGAAGCGCTCCGTTCACATTGAGCCCCCAGGTGACCACCCACCCGACGAGGACCCCCAGGGAGGCCATGCCGCAGTTGGCCGGCCTCATCATCTCGATTAGGTCAAACATGGAAACCTGATAATACAATGTAGCGAGGTAAATAAAAAGGTTAACATGACTCATCCCACACATTACTATACCGAGTCAGGGATGAAATGAACCGGGAAAGACCAGTATTTTCGACAGATAAGTGATCTCATCTTCGAAAGCATCGGGATATTTTTTCATTTTACCTAGAATTTTTTTAACCGTACTGATGGAACCAAGGTCGGACATCTCATATACTTCCATGAT
>CAZEXF010000065.1:0-6795 GCA_964516855.1 uncultured archaeon
AGGACGCCGACCAGGAGACCATGCAGGACATAGCCGAGGTCGGGAACGGCGAATACAAGTACACCGAAAACGGGAACATATCCGATTTCTACACCGAAATCATCACCCATCTGATAGAGACCGCTCCGACTGATCCCCGGATGGACGCGGGAAGCAACGGAAAGACGGAATGGAACTACACCGGGGAATACGAGCTCACCGAAAGGGTCAAGTTCACGCTGGAGCTGAACAACCTGACGCACAGGTGCCACTTCGACCCCTGCCCGGGATGCGAATACAACGCCACCAGCGGGAACTGCACGGTCGACCTTAACATGTTCTCGAACAGTTCAGGGGAACTTCTACTGTCCGAACTCTACATGTACGGGTGCGAATGCCTCGGAGGCGTATGCCCGGTGGACGAGCCCTTCGGCGGCCTGGGATTGCCACAGATGACGGGCCTGGGGGGAGGTCCCGCCTTCGGCGGCCCGGTTTCCGGAACGTCAGGCACACAGGATAACGAGATTCCCGAGCCCGGACCGGTACTCACCATGGGGGAGATGAATTACACCAACAATACCCTCATCCTCAGCGGATGCCTGGAAGGGGGAAAGGGAAAGATAATGCTCTTCGTGGGAGAGGAGAAGGTCCGGGAAACGGACCTGGATGAAGAGGGATGCTTCCGGATAGAGTATTCCTCCGGGCTTCCCTCCGGCAGCAACAAGATCACCCTGTGGAACGAGGAAAGCGAGATCCTCGAAACCTACATCAATGCGCTGGCCGAAGAAGGGGGTGCCAATCCCGGGGAGGCGTCCGGTTCGGAAGCAACGGAGGATAACATCATCACCGGCATGGCCTCCGGGAGCGGTATGGCTTCGGCCGTTTTGTTCGGAACGGTCTTGGTAGTGATATCATTTATAATGTTTTTTGCGATAACAAAAAAAATGAAAAGGGGTAAGATAATAGTACTTCTGGTAGCGTTATTTTTCATTACGGCCGGCATACGGGGAGCGTACGCCGTCACCTGCGAGGCCGACGGAATGTGGGGAGAAGGGCACGAGTTCGTGTGCCTGGAGGACTCCACTTACATGCAGTGCGACGGGGCGGATTACGTTCACGTCAACGTCTGCTCCTCTAACTGCGGGTCAGACCCGGAATGCTCGGAACTCCAGCCCAGTTCCGGGTTCTGCACCTACCAGTGCGACTACAAGCCGGGAATCGCCTGCATGAGGGACGGGATGTGGGGATACGACTACGGAAGGCCCGACCACGAATTCCTCTGCAACCTGGACAACACCTACAAGCGGTGCCTGGAAAGCGGGCTGGGATACGAAAACGTCGACGTCTGCAGATATTACTGCTCCGCCTCCGTCGAGTGCGACGGCTTCGAACCTGAAACAAACGAGTGCGACGGGAACTGCCAGTATCTGGGCGGGGGATACTGCGGCGACGGGATTCTCGGCCAGCAGGAGGAGTGCGAGCTTCCCTCGAGCACCGACAACCCGAACTGCGTCCAGAGCGAGACCGGATGCCTTGACGGGAAGCTGGGAACCAGGGACGCCTTCGGGGACTGTGATTCCGGATGCGCCTGCACCGGGGACGAGTTCCAATACGGGTGCGTTGCCGGCGAGTGCGGAGCGGAGTGTGATGTGGAGAACGCCTGCGGGGAGAAATGCGAGAACGGATACCATTATTTCAACGGCGAATGCGACCTCCAGGGGAACTGCTCATGCGCATACGACAGCGAGCCGGCATCCGAGACATGCACGGACGGAAGGGACAACGACTGCGACGGACTGACGGATTGCGAGGACCCGGAATGTGCCGGGGAAGAGGGACCCGGTGGATCCGTATGCTGCCAGGCGGACGGCGACTGTAACGACGGGAACGACTGTACGGACGACATCTGCCTCCAGAACGGGTGTTCCTTCATTCCGGATGACGCCAACGTCTGCGGAATTCCCAGGATCTGTCCGGATGACCACTGCATAGGCGAGAACTGGACTGTATACCCCCAGAACGGGCATGATTACTGCATGGCAGGGGAGTGCCGGGAATATTCGTGCGACCCCCTGGATTCATACCCTGACGAGAGGTGCATGGAATGCGACATCGACACCTTCGGGGTTTTCCTTTACACCGATTCGTACGAATACGACAGGGGGGACGACGTAGCCATATCCGGCCATCTGCTGGATTCCCAGTGCGGGCCGGTGATAAGCAGGTACGTTTCCCTGGCCGTCAGCGATTATCTCGGAACCCCGAGGTACATCGCCCAGATAAAGACGGAAATCAACGGGGAGTTCCTTATCCTTGTCCATGTTCCTGAAGAATGGATAAGCGGATTGTATGAGGTAAGGGCAACGTTCGGAGGAGTTATAAACGATACCGAATTCCTTCTCCGTCAGCCGGCCGCGGACCACCTGGTCTTCTCCCAGGTCATGTACGACGCCCCCGGAACCGACACGCTCGAGGAATGGATCGAAATCTACAACCCGACGGAAGAGCCGGTCTGGGCCGGTGGGCTGACGATCCAGGACAACAATGGCCAGTGGGTCATCCCTGATTACCAGATAGGGGCGAAGGACTACATGGTCATCGCCAGGAACGGGAACGGGTTCTATGATCTTTATCAGTGCAACGCCCACATGGAAGGGCTCACGCTCTCCCTGGCGAATTCCGGGGACGAGCTTCACCTCCTCGACGGAAGTCAGGAGATCGACATGGTAGCCTTTGAGAGCTACGAAACGGGATGGGACCTTATAGCGGACTCAGGGGAATCCATCAAAAGGGTTCCGTCTTCTCAGGATACTGACACCCCTGATGACTGGGTAAGCAATTCGGTCCCATCCCCCCATTGTATCTCCTCCACGGCCAGTTCCATAGACGACCCGGGTATAGAGACGGATTCAGAAGGGGAAGTGACGCTAAACTGGAAAGCGCAGCCCGATTCAGGAGGGTATAACGTATACGCATCGGAATCCCCTGACAGCTTTTTTTTTAAAGAACCGACAGTGACCCTAGGTCCGTCCGCCTCTTCCTGGACCGATCAGGTCTCATCCGGCCATGACGAGATGTATTATATCATCAGGGTCATCGACGGAGACGGTAAGGAGACACAGGGTTCTCCCGTGCTCGGGAAGTTCACCTATCACCTCCAGGGGTACGGAAGCAACTGGATATCCATCCCCCTGTCAATCCCGGTTATGAGCGTCACCGAGATGGAAGGGGAGATAGGAGGGGACTTCATATCTCTTCAGATGATGGACAAAAAGGGAAAGATGCACATAACCGGGGAAACGAAGATAGATTCCGGCAAAGCATATGATCTGGTTGTCAGCGGTGACAACGATTGGGTGATTTCCGGAAGGCTTCCGGGAGTTGACCCCGTCCTTCTCGAGGGTCCGGGAAAGAACTGGATATCCCTCCCTCTGGGTACCGGCCTGGAAAGGGCGTCCGGCCTCATGGCGAGCATGGGTGACGAATGCGAATCCGTGACCAGGTGGAACCCGGAGACCCAGACGACCGAGGGATGGCTCTCCTTCAGGGGAGGCTCCGGAACCGATTTTCCGGTCTTCCCGGGCGAGTGTTACGAGGTCTCCGTAAGCTCCGATGTATACTGGTTTCCGGAATAAAATAACGGCCTTTTACGATTCTTGGATAACAACACCTTTATAAATTTTCTATATAATATCTTGTTATTATTAGGTGATAAATATAGACCAAAAAATAATATTTTTGGTATTTTCAGTGTTCATTTTAGGGCTATGTCTGGCCGCTAACGTCCAGGCCGCCCACTGGATCGTCGGAGAAGTGAACGACGCAGTGGCAATGGGTGCAGACGGCCACGGCGTCTTCATGTACAAGCAGTCGGCGGGGGACCAGGACTTCCTCACGGAGACGGTCTCCGGCAACCTTTATCAGATGGACTGCGAGATGCTCGACGAACCCTGCGAGACGGGGGACGTTATGGTCATCAAGGTAACCGACACCGGGGACGGCTACACGGCAGGACCCGTGTATGTAAGCGTCACGGGGTCCGGATGGGACCAGGCGCCCGACATGGACCTTCACTGCTCTTCCCAGAATTACGAGCTTTCCGTATTCACCGACAAGACAAGCTACCAGACCGGTTTCCAGATGGAGCTGTTCGGGTATCTTTACGCGCCAGGTTGCGTTCCCCTCGAAGGGGCGTCCGTCGCCCTCCAGGTGTCCACCGGGGAGGGAATGCCGTATTACGTAGGGCAGCTGGAAACGGACGCTGAAGGGAAATTCTCCATAACGCTTCTTATAAATCCCTCTTATCCCCTTGGAACCTGGGAGGCCCTCGTGAAGTACCAGGAGCTCGAGGATTCCGTGAGCTTCGAGGTCACGAATTTCGACGATAACGACGACGACGGATACCATGCAGGGATCGACTGCGACGACACGGACGGGAACATCAACCCCGGAGCAGCAGAGATATGTGACGGGATCGACAACGACTGCGACGGAAAGATCGACGAGAACCTCGTCCTTTCATGCGGAACCGACACGGGCGAATGCCAGGCGGGGATACAGGCGTGCACGGGAGGGAGCTGGGGACCCTGTGAAAACGAGATCGGCCCTTCTCCCGAGGTGTGCGACGGGAAGGACAACGACTGTGATGAAACGAGCGACGAGGACAACGTATGCGGCGGCTCTCCTGCAACTACAGGAGGCGCCCCCACCGGAGGGATAACAGGAGGGACCGTCGGAGGGATAGCATCCACCGCGTGCGAGGAATCCTGGACGTGTTCGGAATGGAGCGGATGCTCCGGCGGGACCCAGACGAGGACCTGCACGGACGATAATGAATGCGGGACAGAGGAAGACAAGCCCCCTGAAAACCAGGCCTGTTCAACGGGAGGCACCGGGAGAACCGGGATATCAGAGCCGGAAGGTCCGGTATGCGGCGACGGGGAGTGCGAAGGGGAAGAGACGTGCGGGTCGTGCTCCATGGACTGCGGCGAATGCGAAGATGACCTTTCGGGCGGATCAGAGATCACGGGAGAGGCTGTCAACATCGGGCAACTCCTGTCCGAGGGATTCACCGGGTTCATGAGCTCCGGAAGCGGATCGGCCGCTCTGGGTGCAGTCGCGCTAATCATAATCATCGTCGTAATAGTGGGAGCAACCAGAATGAGGGGCGGATCACCCAAAGCTCCAAAACAGAGAACAGTAAAGACAAATCAGAAAAAGAAGACCTATTCTTACGAGAAGGGCGGGTTCAAGTAAAATCCTGTCATTTTTTTGCGTGAACGATCATTTCCTGCTCTTTCCCGGTGAAAGGTTCCTTGTTCCAGCCGCCATAGAATGACACGTCTTTGAACCCGGCCTTCCTGCATAAATCGGCATACTCTCCCTTTGAATAGATTCTTACGGAATAGGAATTGCTGTTCCTTGTTCCGTCCAGCTCCTCGATCTCCCATATCCCGTTTATCCTTCCTTTGGATCTGTCATACTCTTCAGTTATATGCAAAACGGCCTTTGGAAATGTCATGTCAAGAGAATGAATATAGGTGGGCATGAGGTTCCTTTTCGTATGACCGATGTCCTTGTATACCCCTGAATTGATCATCTCCGGCGAGACGTCCGTATGTATCAGCAGCTGCCCTTCTTTTTTCAGCGCCCTTTGAAAATTCTCCATTACGATCTCGTTATCCGAATCCTTATCGAAGAAGCCGAAGGAAAAAAACATGTTTATCAGACCATCGAATTCTTTTTTGAAGCCAAGCTTTCTCATGTCCCTTTTATGGAACGTGAGTTTGGGTGAATCAAGATTCTTTATAATTTCAATTGGCGCCCCTGTAATCATCAGTCTTGATTCTATCCTACTGTCTTCATGTAGGAGCTTCTTTTTATACCGCATCAATGCTTCCCTGAGGAAAAACGGGTTGATGTCGACTGCAGTAACGTCATAACCTCTTAATGCGAGTCTACTTGAATGCCTGGCAGAATAACCGCAGGGTATATCCAGGATTTTTCCTCCGGTCGGGATATCCAGAATATTGACTATCCCTTCCACCTCTGTTGCCGTTCTCTTCTCAAGGGACATGGGAATGTCCTTGAATCCCTCTTCTGAATTGTCCCCCCTTATGTAAACTATGTCGAAGAACATGATATTTAATAAGAAAAATGTTTTATAAATTTATCCATTTTATCTATTTAAAAGTAGTTATAAATCATTCCACTTCCACGCCGGGGCTGACCCATTTATTAGAGAGCCTTTTCCTGTTCTCTGAGAGCATCCTGCCCGAGAGGGCCTCCTTCACCTGCTTCCCGTTGAAACCGAGCGTCTTCCCGAACGACATCAGGTCGGATGGTGATCTCAGGTCCCAGGGAGAGACCGCCCCCGAGGTGAGGACGAACGGGGACCTGTACTTCATTATCAGCCTGACGTTCTTCTCTATCCTCGAGAAGACGTCGGACCTCTTCTTCCGGTAGGCCATGAGGAACTCCCTGAAGTTGATCTCGATGGCGACGCCGTTCTTACCGGCTAGTTTTGCCATGACGTGGTCCAGGCCGGAATCGTTCCTTTCCAGCTCGGGATGGCACAGCACGTCGACCTCTGGGGTCTCGACCGCCTTCCTGTTGATCTCGAGGTTCCCACCGTGGACCAGTATGACGTCCGCCTTCTTCCTGGCCTTCCTGGCCATTCTCACCATCTCATGGGGCTTTTCCGTCCCTATCTTGAGGCCGTAGAATATCTCCAGGTCGCTGAATTTCGAGAGCGTCTTCCTCATCTCCTCCATTTCTTTCAGGCCCCCGAAGACAAGGCATATCCCCTTCCATTCC
>CAZEXF010000066.1:0-6587 GCA_964516855.1 uncultured archaeon
CGGTGGAATCCTTTCCCCCGGAAACCCCGACGGCTATCCTCTCGCCCCTCCCGACCCCGTAGTATTTCGAGATGGTCTTCTTCGCCTTTTCCTCGACGGAACGAAGGAAATGGCCCCTGCAGAGATACGTGCCCTCGTATTTCCGGAAGATAACGGCCTTCCTCCCGCACCTGCACTTCGCCATGTATCAGAATGGGCATGATGCAATAAAAATAATCATCTTCTGTTCAGGGCCTTTCGGCGGAGATGCAACTGAATCTTTTCATAAATATATTGTTTATGGATCTCCTCCAGTGTATGATGCATCTCGGATTCCCCTACTATGTCCTGGACCAGGTCGAAGCACCCCTTCCTTTTCCATTCACCTCCGGACGCGTCGAGTATCTTTCCGGTTTCCAGAGAGATCCACGCGAATCTCTTCAGATGACCGTTTCCCTCGGGGTAATTGAATGGGGCTGCGTCTTTGCCCGGATATATCTCCTGCAGACCGAATTTGATTTTTCCGAACATGTAGCCCTGGTCCTTCAGGACCCTTTTCCTTTTCTCGTATATCGGGTTTCCCATAAGCAATCTTGTATATTAATCTTAAAAATCGGATTGAACGGCTATTTAACGTGCCCCTCCTGCACGAGGGCCGGGAGTATCTTGTCCCTGATCAGGGGAGAAAGTAATTTCGGATCCGTTTTGCTGTCTATCCAGTGAATGCTTTCGATCTCGCTTGAAGGCTCGACCTTGCCGAGGATCTCGCCCAGATAGAGTTCCGTGTGGACGAGCTCTTCCGGCTTCTCCGGTCTTGGTGACCTGAAGGTCCCGAAGAACTCGACCGAGTTCAGGCTGACCAGCCCGTTCAGCTCCTCGCTTATCTCCCTGGTGAGGGTCTCCCTGAAGCTCTCCCCCTCTTCCGGTTTCCCTCCGGGCATTATCAGGACATCCAGTCCCTTCTTCTTCACCGCCAGAACCTTCCCGTTCTTAACGAACGCCAGGCCGTGTTTGAATATCATGTCATCCACCCGAGATTATCCTTATAAGTTCGACCGAATCCCTGTCTTTAAGATTTTCCCCTTCTGTGATAATCTCTTTATCCCTCTTCACCAGCACAGTCTCCGGGTTTATTTTGATCTTTTCGAGAAGGGTTTCCACATTCGACTTACCTTCGAGTTCAACATCTTTCGATTTCCCGCGGAATTTCACTTTCACGAGCATGTTTATGATTTAAATAGTGTATTTAAAATAAGATATAGCCTGATGACCTGGACTGACCGTCCCGGTCATCCGACGAAAAAATGCTGGGTTGGCCGAGTCAGGTCTAACTCTGACGTGACCGGATTCACGTCCGGGGGCCTAAGGCGGTAGACTCGAGGATGTTACGAGGGACCAAATCCCTGTGAGTTAGGGACATCTACTGGGCTCTGCCCGCGCAGGTTCGAAATCAGCCCTTTTCTTCCAGAAGAAAAGGTTTGAGATCCCAAAAGAAGGGATTTACAGATTTGCTGTCCGGAAATCCTGCACCCAGCGCTTCTTTCTTTTTATTCATTCGTCAGAACAAAGGAAATGAGAACGGATGTTTCCTGGGTGCCAAGTGCGATGCATTCGATGTCATTTATTTCAATTGAAAGATTCTCGATCCCGGTTTCGTATGTGACATTTTCAAGGAACTCGGCAGGAGAGGTGCTTGAATCATCGATTTCCAAATATACGCCGTTGCATTCTGCGGACCATCCAAGTATTCCGATTTCATGGTTTGTACCGTTGACTTCGATATACCTCACGTCTTCAAGCCCGAACATCGTCGCCTCCTCTCCTAAGGTGAGGTGCTCATAATAGTATCTCAGGGCGCATCTGGAACCATCGCATTCGAATTTCTCGTGGCATTCAACGGTCTCCGCCTTTATCTCCCCGTTCTCGCAGTACTTCTCGGTGAGGGTCCCGTCTGGGTTGCAGTGGTCGGAAAGGCTTTGGGACCCCTCGGTGGCGGTCCCGGCCTCGAAATAATTCCTTCCGCCGTCGGAATCGGCGCATGTGTTTTCGCAGTAGGAATCCTCGACAACCGCTTTCCCTCCGCCGACGAAATCTTCCGGAACGGTACACTCTTCGGCGGTTGTCCATTCATACGTTTCGCAGCATTTGACCATTTCAGCCCCATAACCGAAAGACTCGCAGCATATCAGTTCCTCTTCCTCCACGCATGCCCCTTCGGAGCACCCGTGCCCGCAGTACTCCTTCTTCCCCTCCTTGTTGCCGCAGGAATCCGTCCAGTAGACGTGCCCCTCGTGGCAGACGGTGTCGTGATGGGATTCGCATTCACCCTCCTTGCACTGCCCGTTCTCGCACCCGTTGGGGCACGCCTGCTTCTTCTCCTCGATGTTCCCGCAGGAGTCGAACCAGTAAAGGTGGCCGTTGTGGCAGTCGAAGGAATGGTGCTCGTCGCATCCTTCCTCGTTCACGCAGAATCCCCCGTCACAGTCGTATTCGCAGTACTCCTTCTTCTCCTCCCGGTTCCCGCACGAATCGTACCAGTAGACGTGGCCGTTGTAACATTTTGAGGAATGGTGGGATTTGCATTCCTTGATCTCCTCCCCGGGCTTGGATATCTCCTTCTCCTCACCGGTCCCGTACTTCACGGCGCACTCGATCTTCTTCTCATCCCAGTCGATCCAGGCTATCACCCTGAGTCCGGAATCGGGGTCGTCTATCTGGACCCTGTAATAATCCTTGGCCTCCATGTAGGGATTCGCGCACTCGGACGTTATGTTTTCCAGTATCTCCGCGCTCCTCTCCTCCGAGAAGTAATTGGCGGTCACCCTGGCGTTGGGATATTCCTCGAGGAACTGCTCGACCAGCGGGTTGGCGAGCGCGAGCTGCTCGGGGGATATGTTAATGCAGCCGGAAATCAGGATGACAGAAACGAACAATAGAGCGAGGACAAGGCCTTTCATCGTTATATTTTGGCCTTGCCCACTAATATATCTGATGTTTTTGCCGGTCAGTAGTCCGTTTCCCCGCTCGAGCAGTCAACGCTGTAGTCGCCGGCGTCGGAGCATACGATGTTGTTGTCCGAAAGGCTCCATTTCCTCGTGACCCCGTCGATGATGTCCGACACGCTGCAGCATTTCGCCCTGACGCTGTTCTTAACGATGTCCTTGTAGTCCTCGTTCGCGCTTGCCAGATCATCGGATGTCGATGCCTTCTCCTGAACGCAGAGATCAAGGTTCTGCTGAACGTCCGCCTTCTCGATTTCGCAGCCGGAAAGGTCCGAGTTCCTGTTGGCCAGGTCATTCTCGCACGCGAGCACCCTTGCCTCCGTCTGTCCAAGGTTGTTGTTGCAGAGATTGACGTCGCCCGTCAGCTTGGTTACCTGCACCTTGGAATTCTCGAGCTGGCTCTCCAGGTCGCCCACCTGCACCATGAGGCCGGTCGTCTGGACCATGTATCCAGACATGCCTCCGGCAAGCGAGACGACCACCACTATCAGTATGGCCAGGCCGATTATCTTCAGACGGTTTATGCCGCCTTTCGGGGACGTCTTTCTCTCCCTCTGGACAGGAGCCTGATAACCGGTGTATTTGACTTCCTTTTCCTTTTTGCCGAACAGCCTTTTCCAGATGTCTGAAATTATACCCAAGAGATCAACCCCCCTTCGTTGATACAGATAATATTACGTATATTAATGTTAAATAAATGTTTTTGCCCAACTCCCGAGGAATAAACCTTAAAAGTACTTGGAGCAATTTAATACCATAACAGCGAAAGACGCAGGTTGCACCTGCGTCAAACCTCTCCAACAAAAGACGTAGGTTTCACCTACGTCAAACTTACCGGGCCTGTGGTCTAGCTGGTTATGACGCCGCCCTCACAGTGGCCCTTTCCGGAGCAACGCTAATCATTGCGGAAAGATCATTGAGAACGGCGGAGGTCAGGAGTTCAAATCTCCTCGGGCCCATAACAAATATAAAAAACCGAACTGACAAATGATACTATCATGGGCCGGTAGTCTAGTTGGTTACCTCGCAGCCGCTCCGGCTGCGCGTGGCTGCAAATGACGTCGCCTTGACGTGGCGGAGGTCGCCGGTTCGAAAAAATCTGGAGCAGGCCCAGCCTGCTTCTCTCGAAACTCCGGCTCGGCCCATTGCCCCTGTAGTCTAGCAAGCTCTTTTCAGTAAAGAGCTTGAGCAGAAAGGAGCTTCGATCCGCTTCGCTGCTCTCGCTTCCAGTTGGAAAGGGCTTGGAGATTCCGGTCAGTTCCCTTTCAGGGAAGGGGAAGCTGAAAGGACCCCGGCCTTTCGTGCGCGAAAGGCATGAGCTTCTTTCGAGGCGATGACAAGCGGAGAAACAGTTTGCTGCATCCCGGGGACGCGGCATACGCTGCATAGCCGGAGACCCGGGTTCGAATCCCGGCGGGGGCACTTTTTTCTTTCTTAAGAATCATCGCCTTCTCGGCCGGCGGTGGTAGGATGGTTTGGAGTCCCTTCTCCTGTCCCTGCGGAAGCCTCCCCTTTCGCTTCCGAATCTCCTTCCGGGAGCCTGCTTCCACTTGATCTCCACCCTCTCGACGTAAGGGGCTTCTCCCCTTTCCGCGTCTATCCCGTGGTCCCTGATCACACGCCTGAAGTTGTCGTGGTCCTTCTGGGCGAGTATGCTTATGGCCTTTCCGTTCTTCCCGGCCCTTGCGGTCCTCCCGATCCTGTGTATGTACTGCTTGCTCTCGTCAGGGATGTCGTAGTTGTATACGTGCGAGACCCCCTCGATGTCGAGTCCCCTGGCGGCCACGTCCGTGCAGACGAGAACGCAGAGGTCCCCCCCGTTGAACTTGTCCATGATCCTGCTCCTCCTGTCCTGGGTCAGTCCGCCGTGTATGGCCTCGGCGTCCACGCCGTTCGCCTTGAGGTTGTTCGCGACGAAGTCGACGTTGGACCTGGTGTTGCAGAAGACCATCACCAGCCCGCTCTTCTCGTTCTTAAGCAGGTGCACCAGAAGCGAAAAACGGATGTTGTCCGGGACGTCGTAATAGACCTGCCTGAGCTTCCTGGGATCGACATAGGTGACGGCGGATATCTTGATCGGATCCCTCATGTACCTCTTCGCAAGCTCCGCGACGTCCGGGGGGATGGTGGCGGAAAAGAGCAGGGTCTGCCTCTCCCTCGGGCACTGCCTGATTATCCTCTCCACGTCGTCTATGAACCCCATGTCCAGCATGCGGTCCGCCTCGTCAAGGACGAGTATCCTGACGTTCCTGAAATTGACCGTGTTCCGTCCGATGTGGTCGAGCACCCTTCCGGGCGTCCCCACCACCACGTCGGCGCTTTTGAGACCCTCTATCTGGGGATTGATCGCTACGCCGCCGTAGACCGAAATTATTTCGAGGGGCTTGTATTTCGAGAACTCGATCAGGGCCTTCCTGATCTGCTCCGCCAGCTCCCTGGTGGGCGTGAGTATGAGCGACTGGATCCCCTTCCCCCTCTCGCAGAACTTTATTATCCCGGCCGCGAAGGCGAGCGTCTTTCCGGATCCCGTCGCGGACCCCCCGATCACGTCCTTCCCTTCGGTCACCAGGGGGACCGACCTCCTCTGTATCTCCGTGGGCTCGTCGAAACCCTTCTCACCGATAACCCTGAGTATGGGCTCTGTCAGGCCCAGCCTTTTGAACTGATTCATCCGTAATCATCTCCTTTCCAGAAAAAGCCTCATCATACTTTTTCCTTCTATATTATTGGTTAATTGTTAATATAATCTGTGTAATTGATTTTTTTGGTATATAAATGTTATCCATCACCTGACGGGCTTCTTTTATCTCACCGGTTCCAGATTCGGGATTTGTCCCGGAAAACATGATGTTTTATAAGTCAGAGACATGCAATTATTTTTATGCCGGCCAAAAAAAAACAGATTGACGATAAAATCCATTTCATAATAACCGGGGGGACGATCGACTCAAAGGATAGTGAGATTCCCTTCCCATCCCCGCCTTTTGAAAAATCAGTAATCCCGCAATACATGAAGAATTTGAGATCGGACTATAAATTCAATTTTTCCGTCGTCTGTCTGAAAGATAGCAGAAGTTTGACAAAAATGGATATTAAAAAAATATATGGTGCCATCAAAAAAAGCAAATGCAGGCAAATTATTATTACCGGCGGAACTTACGCGATGCCTGATGTTGCAAGATTTTTGGAAGCGAATATGAGGGGCACCAAAAAAACAATAATCCTTACGGGATCAATGCTGCCGATTTATGGTTTTCCCATGTCAGACGGCCCGTTCAATCTGGGATACTCTGTCGCAATGCTGAGAGAATTGCCCGCCGGGGTTTATGTCTGCATGAATGGGAAAATATTCTCTCCGGGTGAAGTTCTCAAATATGTTTCAGAAGGGAGATTCGAATCGATTTTCAGTCTGAAATAATTCCCCTTTTTCAGTACTCGTACTCATACTCCGTCGTGAACTCGTTCTGTTGCCCTTCAGATTCGCCCTGCTCAAAGAGCTGCTCGAACACCGGCCGGGTGTTCCCGCACATTCGAAGCACGAGGGAATCAAGGATGTCCAGGACCTCCATGACGTCCCCCTTGGTGATCGTTTCATGTCCGTCCCTC
>CAZEXF010000067.1:0-6487 GCA_964516855.1 uncultured archaeon
GCTCGACGAACGTGACCTTCGGGGGGAACCTGACGGGGAATCCCGACAACGTGTTCGTGAGGGAGAGGAACAATACGATATGGGAGACTAAAGAGGAGGTAAGCGTCAGGTTCGCGCTCTGGTGATGCCTATGAGAGGGTTCTGGAGGATGCTGGAAAGCATCATAGCGGTCAGCCTCATCATGTTCTTCGTTTTATCCCTCAGCATACAGTACGTGGACGAGCCCGTGCAGCCGGTGATAAAGATAAAGGGATACTGGATACTGGAAAACCTGGAAAAGGGCGGGAAGCTGAGGGCCGACGCGGTCTCGATGAACGTGAGCTCCCTCGAATCAAAGATCAGCTTCAGGGGATACAACCATTCCGTCAGGATATGCAGCTTCAACGGCACATGCGCCGGCCCGTTCCCCGACCAGGAGAACGTGTGGTCCTCGACATACCTGATAGCCGGGGACGGGGAGTACGATCCCAGGGAGGTCAAGCTTTATGTATGGTGAGAGCATGAAGGGGCAGTTTTTCCTCATCGGCGCGTTCATCATAATAATACTGCTCTATACGGGGATCACGGCGTACATATCCCCGGAGGGGTTCTCGGGAGGGGCTCCCCACGAGATATCCTTCCTTCTCAGCAACCTCCTAAACGAGTACCCGAGGGCCCTGAACTACGGGAAGAACCAGTCCTCTGGACTGGAGTCCCTGGTGAATTTCACCCTCTTCGCGAGAAACGTGACGAAGGAGAGGAACATGGACCTCTATTCCCTCTGGGTAGTCACGGAGAACGTCAGCGACGACCTGAACGTGACGGTCGGCAACTTCCACAGGACGGCCTATGACGTGATTATCAGGGTGGATTCCCAGGAAAAGCAGCTGACTGTCCCGAACGGGAGCCTCAACTGGACGACCTTCACCGGACCTTCCGAGGTTTTCAGCCTGAATGTAAGTTTTAATAGCGAGGAAAAGAATTTAATATTAGGTAAGCGCAAGCTTAATCTTTATTACACGGTCGAACTCGAGAGCGAGGGGAACCTGATGGTGGGTGAGAGATTCGTATGAGGGGCATTTCCCTGATAAGCAGCGTGATTTTCCTGGCGTTCGTGATAGTCGCGACAGGGATCGTCTACCAGGCAGGCGTCCCCAGCATGCAGAGGATACAGTGCATGGCCACGGTGGAGAAGATGAAATCCGCGTTCATCGAGCTGGACAGGATCACCAGGGACGTCGTGGCCGAGGGAAAGGGCTCCAGGAGGACCTTCGACCTCAACGTTGACGAGGGAAAGATCTTCATCCTCGGGGACAACGACACCATATACTGGGAATACGAATGCGGCACGGAGGTGTTCTCCCCCAGGACCTCCCAGTCCATAGGGAACGTTGTCTACGGGTCGAACCTTGACGTGAAGGCTTACGAGGGGACGTGCGAGGGGACGGACGGCATAATAATGGAGAACCAGCACCTGATAGCGTGCATCAACAAGACCGGATCTTCCTCCCAGATGGTGAACCTTTCCACCAGGAAACTGCTGCTTTCCGTCTACCAGAAGGACCTCGACAAGTGGCTCCCGATGGAATACCTCGAGGTGACCGTTGACGAGGACCCCTCCTCCATGACCGGAACGGGCTACACCTATCTGGAGGAGTCCGGGATTCACCTCCCGTACGGCCAGGCTACCGCCTACATCGAATCGGATTACGGGGTCACCTACAGGATCCATTTCATACTGGAGTCGGGAGCGGACTTCCTGACGATAAGGGGTGAATGATGAAAGGGGTTTCTCCGCTGATATCCGGGGTGCTGCTGATTCTGATAGTCATAGGCGTGTCCGCCGTGGTAGGCCCCTGGATCATCCAGCTCTCCCAGGAATCGTCAGAGCAGTCGGGATCCCAGGTGTCCCAGACCCTGATCTGCCAGCAGACGGCTTACACATTCGACAGTACGTACCAGAATTCCGGGGCATACTGGAACATCTCCGGAACGAACGGCACCATAAGCGCGAAGATAATAAACACCAAGATACAGAACCTTTACAATTTCACGTACGAGCTCACCTTCTCCACACCCTCCGGGGAAAGGATAGTGACGGAGCCGGACATTAACGTGACCGGCGCCTCCCAGAGGACGAAGTCCAACCCCCTGAAGCCAGGCCAGTCCCTGATACTGGAGGGGGACATGACAAACGTTAACGAGACCTGGTCGCTGATCAGGATCAAGGTACTCAACGCCGTCTGCCCCGGCGCGTCTCCTTACATGGATGTCTAATATATACTTCTCCTGTCAAATATCTAATTAGCTGGCATATTTCGTGATCCTATGGAAGGCGAAGAGCGCAACAATAACCTAAACGACCTTAGGGAGAGGCTGAACCAGCTCGAGGACCTCCAGAGGATAGCGGATCTGGACATGATCAACCTCAAGAACGAGCTCGAGGGGATGAAGCTGGTTTCCCCCTCCCCGCTCTCGATAGAGGACGAGAAGAGGATAGAGCAGCTGAAGAACGTTTCAAAGAACGTCAACCTTTTCAGGAAATGGAAGGAGACGGTGAACGAGGTGCGTTTCCTCCGCTCAAAGGTTATGAAGGGCGTTCCCTACCAGCCCCCGGAAAGTAAGGGGAAGGTACCGGTCCCGGTACCGCAGGAGAGCCTCCGGAAGATCGAGTTCGAGATGGAGAAGATGAAGAGGGACCTCTTCCTCCTCAAGAGGGCCAAGGAGCTTTCCCTGCCCCCGCCGGAAAGGATGGGAAAGATCAAGTCCCGCATCCAGTCGTTGGGCGCGGAGCAGCTCAGGCAGAACATGACGGCGAAGATGGAGGAGATGGAAGCCAGGCTGAGGGACATGCTTCAGGGCGAGATCAGGAACATACTGGAGATGGAGATGAGGAACCTCAAGTCCGGGAAAGCGCCTGAAAAAGGCGGGGAGGAGATCCGCGGGAAGGTGAAAAGGATGGAGGGCGAGATCGGGAGAATCGGGGAATCCCTCAGGAAGATATCGGAGCGGAAGCCGGACCTGGCCCCCAGGAAGGGAATGGAAAAGTTCATGGACGACCTGAGCAGTAAGATAGAGGAGATATTAAAGAGGCTGGACAAGGACGAGTCCTACATGAAGAGCATATTCAACGACCTCAACAGGATAAGCAGGAGCGTGAAAAGGCCGGAAGCCCCGGGCGCCCCTGCCGGACCGCCCCTGCCGGAAGAGCTCCGGGACATCAGGAACACGGTGGTCCAGAACGTGGACCACATCCACGACATCGAGGTGGACGTCAGGCAGCTGAAGGACACGATCAACATCGCGGAGAAGACGGGCTGGATCAGGGGAAAGCCCGAGATGGGCGAGCTCAGGGACAGGATAGAGAGGCTCGAGGACCGCCTGCGGAGGATCCATGTAAGCAGGCCGATAATCGTGGAATGATCACACCGGGATTTCTTACGCTATTCGGGGTACGACATGACTTTTACGATAGCCGGGATTGACGAGGCAGGGAGAGGGGCCGTGCTGGGACCGATGGTGATAGCTGGAGTTTCCGTGATCGGGGAGGACGAGAGGAAGCTCCGGGACATCGGGGTGAAGGACTCCAAGCTTCTCAGCCCCTCCGCCAGGAAGAGGCTCTACAGGACGATCGAGGAGATCGCGAGGGACATAATCGTTCTCAAGATATCCCCCTGCAAGATAGACGACTACAACAGGAAGGGGGTCAACCTGAACAGGCTGGAGGCCATGAAGATGGCGGAGATACTCGACTGCCTCGAGCCCTCGAAGGGGATAGTGGACGCCCCGGAAAGCAACACCGAGAGGTTCAGGGAAACCCTCGGAAAGATGATAAAGGGAAAGACGGAAATAGTCTCAGAGAACAGGGCCGACGTGAAATACCCGGTGGTTTCCGCCGCCTCCATAATAGCCAAGGTGGAGAGGGACCGGTCGATAGATTCGCTGAGAAAGCGGTTCGGAGTGAGGGGTTCGGGATACCCCTCGGACGAGAGGACGATATCCTGGATGAGATCCTACCTCAAGGAGCACGGCAGCTTCCCCAGGGAAGGCCTGGTCCGGTTCTCCTGGGACACGACCAAGAAGATGCTGGGCGAAAAGAAGCAGAGCGGGATCGGGTCTTTCTTCCGGAGGAAGAAGGGCTGACCTGATTAACCCCCTATAAAAACTGGAGTGGAATCCATGACATCCATTTCATCTGCTTTCTCGACTTTTCGTTTCGTCAGAGAGAACCTTCCTGACAATTTCCCGTCGAGTTCAAGGCAGATGTGCTCTTCGCCCATGTGTTTTTCGGTATATAAAGACAATTTATGCCCCTGAAGCCCTTTATCATTCCCTGGCATTATCGTTAGTCTTTCCAGGTCAAGGGCGATAAATCGCTTGAAATATTTCTCAAGCAGTTCATTTTCTATCCTGAATTTGTTCCAGTAGTTACCCTCGATATCGACAGAAATCCTTGTATATGTCATGTTTCATCCTTATCAGAAATACTTAAATGCTTCATTTCTCCCTGTACATTATGACCGCGTCCGTCTTTTTGCCGAAATGGTCGAAGCCCTTCGGTATCCTGCCCGCGACGCTGAACCCGCACTTCTTTTCGTACATGCTGATCGCCTTCCGGTTTCCCGAGGAGACCTCGAGATTGAACACCTTTATGCCGAGGTCCCTTTTCCCGAGATCGACAAGTGTGTTGACGGACTCCGTTCCTATCCCCATCCCCCTGAAGCCCTTCTTTATGGAGACGCCTATCATCCCAGTATGCCTGTTCGCGTCGTGCCTCCCCCTCTCAACGGTGCAGGAGCCGATCACTTCCCCCTTGGTCTCCATCACGAGGTATATCATCTGCCTCGTTTCCAGTTTCTTGAACATGTCCAGGAAGTAGACGATCTCCAGCTTCCTGCTGACCTTCCTGCTCATCCCTATGTAAGACTTCTCCTCGACCAGGAGGTTGATGTGCCTCATCAGGTCGTCCATGTCCTCCCAGCGGGGATACCTGAGGATGATCTCGTCACCCTTCACCCGGAACCTCTTCGCCACCTTTCCCGGAATCAGGTTCGTCATGATTAAGAAATCGTTTTCCTGCTTTTAATATTCGCTTTCCTTCGGAAGGGCCTATTTGTGCGCGGTTCTCGGGAGGTTGGGATTCCTTTTCATGATTTTTTTCACACAGGGACCTGCGGGTCCCAGAATCGCTTTTCCGTGTTTTCTGGAATTTATACTGCTGGTTTTTCCAACGTATTCCCTGATGTTCCCGTAATCCGGTTTACCGTCAGTGACAGCTTTTCCGTTGATTAATTCCGCTTTGTCGTTGAAAGTTGCCATCATTACCATTTCTTTTTTTCCATCGATTTCATAGGCTTTTATTTTTGTCACTCCCAGCGGATTGGGAAAATCAGTCCTTGGGGGGCTATAACTTATTTCGACCTCGATATTGGCCGATTTCAGAATATAATCGATAGCTTCTTCTATATCCCCTTTCAGTATTTCACTTCCTTCCGGCGTCAGTCCTTCACGATCTATTTTTTTGAGATATTCAGAATCAAAATCTTGCATAAAACTGTATGCGCCGTTCCCGGTCAGGGTGCATGTCCAGCCCTCGCCGGCTTCCTGGGACCCGCCGACCGGCGAGAAAGAAAGATCGGCTGAAAGCAATGCCTTGAATACCGCTGAAGACAAACCAGATAAGTACATATTCCCACTGGTTAATGGTTAAAAGTAAGATTTTTATACCTTTGCTACGGGTTTTCCGGGTTTCAGGGCTTCCATCTGAGCATGGTCCTGGGGAAGGGGATGGAGTCCTTGACGTTTTCCAGTCCGCATATCCAGGCGACCACCCTCTCGACGCCCAGGCCGTAACCGGAATGGGGGACGCTGCCGTATTTCCTGAGGTCGAAATACCAGTCGTAGTTCTTCGGGTCTTCCCCGTCCTTCCTCAGCCTCTCGATCATGTCCCTGACGTCCAGGGACCTCTGGGAACCGCCTATCAGCTCGCAGTATCCCTCGGGTGCGAGCATGTCGAAGCAGAGGGCCCCTTTCTGGTCTTTCGGGTCCCTGGGCTTGTAGAAGGCCATGGTCTCGACCGGGTAGTGGGTCACCACCACCGGGCATCCGAAGTGGTTCGCTATCTTTTCCTCTTCCTTCGTTCTCAGGTCCTTTCCCCAGGGGATTCTCATCCGGTATTTCTCCTTCAGTATCTTCAGTGCTTCCTCGTATTTTATGGTCGGGTATTCTGCCCTGGCGTAGTGCTCCATGAGCTTTATGTCCCTCCCGAGCTCCTCCAGTTCCCTCCTGTTTTGCCTCAGGACCTCGTTTATTATGAACCTGACCTCCTCCTTCGCGACCTCTGTGACCTCCTCCAGTTCCATCCAGGCGGCCTCCATCTCGGCCATCCAGAATTCAGCCAGGTGGCGGGAGGTCTTGGACTTCTCCGCCCTGAACGTGGGGGCCATGTCGTAAACCTTCTCCAGGGCGAACACCGCCGCTTCCGCGTACAGCTGCCATGACTGCGACA
>CAZEXF010000068.1:0-6486 GCA_964516855.1 uncultured archaeon
CGAATCCTTCCACGTGTACTTCTTGTTCGTGAAGTAGTTCCAGAGGAACGCCACGAAAACCCCGATGAGGTTCGAGAGCAGGTAATAGATGCCGAAAACGGAGGTGAAGATGAAAAGGACTGCCAGGCCGATTATGACCCCTCCGGTCGCCAGCCCGTTGTACTTCAGAAGCCTTCCAATCTTGTGGCCCTTCCTCTCCCTGTCCCTGAACGTCCAGGCCTCGTTCCAGAGGAAGTTGTGGGCCAGGGAGAGCTCTATGGCGATGATGGCGGAAAACATGTAGAAAATCCCGAGATAGTCCGTGAAAAGGAACAGCAGGAACTCGTTGACAAGGGTCCCCAGGGCTCCTACCAGCATGAATTTCAGTATCCTGTTCTTTCCGGAAGCCATAATAATCTAATGAGGGGGAAAGATAAATATTTCACTTCATTCCTTCCGTGATTTTATCAACGACCACCGTGGCGTAGCTCCCTCTCGGTACGGAGAATTCCAGCGTTATTTTCCTCTTGCCCCCGTTCAGCTCGTCCTCCCCCACTTCGTACGAGAGATCCACGACCTCTATCGTCCTTTTCCTCTCGCTCCCCTCGCTGGAAAGCTCCGGCATGGACCTTATCCGGAAATCCTCCTTCCGGACGCCCTCCTTCTTCAGGAAAGCCTCCACCTCCTTCCCGTACTTATCGAGATCGGTGTCGTACCCTATAAGAGGGACCGTCTCCTCTTTGGAGACCTTCGCGAGCTCGTTCCAGAGGTGCGCCTGGTAGGCATGGACGAACATCCTCATGAGGTTCCTGGGGAGTTTCCTCAGCGCTCCTGCGTAGTCGTTCCCCCTGTTCGCGAGGTGGTTTAGCATGATGCCCTCGTACAGGAGGTTTTTCGGGATCTCCCTCAATCCCTTCTTCACGTCGAAATCCGCGGCCATCCCCTTCCTGAATTTCCTGGTCTCTCCCGGCTCCTTCCTGGAGGTGACCGTTATGTACTCCTTCACCGCCTGCTCCGGGTCGTTCCTCAGGATCGACCTTCCCACCAGATGGGTGACCTTCCTGTAGCTCCCGAACCTCTGGCCGCCGAACAGGTTAAGCACCCCTTTCCTCCTGATCTCCTCCGCCCTTCCTTCCAATACCTTCTCTATTCTCTTCCTTGTCATCCCGATGTCCCTGACCACTATCCTGAACCGGTTCCCCTTCAGGTCCCCGAGGTTTATCCTCTCCCTCCTCTCCTCGAAATCCGAGAGCTCGATGTCCCTGAGCCGGAGGGCCTCCAGCCTCTCCCTCGGGACCCTCCACACGGAGACCCTCTGGTAGGTCACGGCCCTCTTGTCTTTGGTCCCGGCGTAACCGAACCTCTTGACCGAGACCCCCAGAAACCTGCCAAGGACCTTGAGCGCCCGGAAAAGGTCGTAGTTCGTCTTCTTCAGCGTGAACCACACGTAATCGTCATCCTCCGTCCGGTGGCCCTTCCTCACCGGCTGCTTCTCGAACACCTCCCTGACCACGAAGTCCCCGGGAATCTGCTTTATCTTCGGCATGTTATCAGATTGGTGAAGCTAATTTAAGAGCGGAACCCCTTCCCGGACGAAAACATTTAAAGCCCTCCCCGTCCAGTTGTTTATATGATTTTCAGGAATTACGGGGAATACAGGAAGAGGTACGGGAGGCTGGTGGAGCTGGAAAGGGAGGAGGAGATGCGCGCCCACGAGAACGAGATAAGGAACATGAGCCCCGGGGAAAGGGAATCCAAGGGCAGGGCCCTGCTCGGACTCAGAGGAAGGGACCAGGGGACCGGCCTCGGCGGAAGCCACATCGTAAAGTACGTGAGGGGCGGGGCCCTCCCGGAAACGGAGATATCCGTCGGCGATCTCGTCCTGATCAGCAGGGGCAACCCCCTCCTGAAGGAGAATCCCACCGGAACGGTCTACGGCAAGACCGGTTATTCCGTCACCGTCGCCTTCGACCGGAAACCCCCGCGCCTTGCATACGGCAGGGGCCTGAGGATGGACCTCTACGTCAACGACATAACCTTCCAGAGGATGAAGGACGCCCTGGGGAGGATGGAGAAGGCCAAAGGCAGGAAGGCGGGGATAAGGGATATCCTGCTCGGAAAGCGGAAGCCCGGCTTCTCGAAACCTCCGGAAATCGGGATGGAGGACGATACCCTCGACCCTTCCCAGAGGAGGGCGGTGAGCATGTCCGTGGGAGCGGAGGACATGTTCCTGGTCCACGGCCCCCCTGGAACGGGAAAGACCACGACCCTCATAGAGATCATCCTCCAGCACGTGAAAACGGGGAAGAAGGTGCTGGCCACCGCCGCCTCCAACGTGGCCGTGGACAACATGGTGGACTTCATAACAAGGAGGGGCAGGAAGGCCGTGAGGGTGGGCCATCCCGCCAGGATAACAAGGTCCCTCGTTCACCACTCCCTCGATTTCCTGGTCCAGGACGCGGAAAAGTACCGGGAGGCCGGGAAGCTGAGGGAGGAGGCGGACCGGATAAGCGAGAAGAGGGACGAGCACGAATATCCATCCCAGAGGTGGAGGAGGGGCCTGAGCAACGAGGAGATAATGGAGCTGGCCAATAATGGAAAGGGATCCAGAGGGGTCCCCCCGGAAAGGATCAGGAAGATGGCGGAATGGGCAGGGCTCCAGAAAAGGATGGGCGAACTCATCGAAAAGGCAAAGAAGCTCGAGGACGAGGCCGTGAACGAGATAATAGATAAGGCCGAGGTGATATGCACCACCAATTCCACCGCCGGGAGCGAGCTCCTGGAGGGGAGGGATTTCGACGTCATAGTCATAGACGAGGCCACCCAGGCGACCGAGCCCTCCTGCCTCATCCCCATGAACCACGGGAGCAAGGTCATAATGGCTGGCGACCATAAACAGCTGCCCCCCACCATAATGAACCAGGAAGCGAAAAGGGGAGGGCTGGAGGAGACCCTGTTCGAGAGGATGATCGAGGTCCACGGGGAGGAGATAAAGATCATGCTGGAGACCCAGTACCGCATGAACGGTGTGATAATGGACTTCCCCGGCAGGCACTTCTACGGCGGCGGCCTCCTTGCCGCAGACAGCGTCAGGGACCACACACTGGACATAAAGGGGAAGGGTCCTCTCGACCCGGACAAGCCGGTCGTTTTCCTCGACACAAAAGGGTCCTGCCCGGAGAGGAGGAGGACCGGATCGAAATCCAGGGAGAACCCCGGGGAATCCGATATCGTCAGGAAGCTGGTAAGGCAGCTGCTGGAACTGGGCGTGAAACCTGGTGACATCGGTGTCATATCACCCTACGACGACCAGATCGACCTGATGAAAAGGGGCCTTCCGGAGGACGTCGAGACCAAGACCGTGGACGGCTTCCAGGGAAGGGAGAAGGAGGTCATACTGGTCTCATTCGTGCGTTCGAACAAGAAAGGATCGATAGGGTTCCTTGAGGATCTAAGGAGGCTGAACGTCTCCATCACCAGGGCGAGGAAGAAGCTGATAATGGTGGGGGACTCCCGGACCCTTAATCACCACAGGACCTACCGGGAGCTGATCTCCTACTCGAAGGAGAAGTGTGGTTACATGGAGGCAGGCGGAATCTAGCGCAGACAGGAAAACCCAGTGTCTCCTTGATTCTGCATCAGAGCTTCTCATAAAAACCGAATTTAAGGTTTCTGGGCTTCGTGCTTCTCGATCTTTCCTCGTATGTATAAAAATCGATCTCGTCCAACCCCTCTACACCAAGTATGTTCTTTACAGGTATTATGTGTCCTCCCTTCAAATGTTTCCCGAAAATCTCATTCGCCTTGGTTCTTGGTTCTCCATCATATTCAAATGTTACGTCCACCGGTTCTGCTACCAGAATACCACTTTTATCCAAGCTCTCCAAGGCGAATTCCAACGCATTTTCATAACTATCAGTTCTCCAGTTTTTCCCTTCCACAGGGGATTCATAACCCGTGTATCTTTCGAGATTAGTGCTATGGCCTAACGGGTGCTTTAAAAGGGCAACCTGAAAGGACCCGGGCTCGATCACATCCGGGAATTCAGAGGATTCCAGTTCGTGCGGAACATAACGTATAATTGGGGGACGCAGAAAGCCCTCAAGAAGTTCAAGCCTGTCAAGAAGGTAAAATAAAATACGTTTCCCCCACATCTTTTTATCAAATTCATATGCCCTGTCTATACAAAACCATTCAGATCCTTTCAGTTTTTCCGGAAAATAATCATCAGTTCCTGCAGCCGGATATACCCCCCTGTACCTTTCCCCGAACCTTTCCCCGAGAAATCTGCGCATCAGTTCCAGGCTCAGCTTATTGTGCTTTTTCAAGTGAGACACGAACTCCCTTACGGTTTTGTCTTTATATCTAAAAAATTTTCCATTCTTATCAGGCTCATGTTTTTCGTGGAATTCGTGAATGAGGCCGTCCAATATGGTCTTCATCTCCCTTTCCTGAGACAATAACTCTTCTTTTTCCATGAAACTAGACTATCTTTGATATTTATAACTGTTACTCTTTAGTGGTAATAATAGATATTTACCCAAAAAAGTACATACATGACGGCAGAAGGCGAATAATGCTTTAAATTTTTCAGTCCAATTCTAAAGATGGACGGATTCGACTTCACGGAGGATTTCGACATCGAGATCACGGACTCGGCTTTCCAGAAGAATTACGGACTCAGGTGGAGGCACGAGTACGGGGGAACCATAGCCTCCCGTCCCTGCGAATCCGAAGGCATCGTTTACTTCGGGTGCGACAACTACTTCTTCTACGCCCTCGATTCGGAGACCGGGGAAGAGATATGGAAGTTCAAGTCCGGCGGGTGCGCGGGCAATTATCCTCCGGTCGTCGTAAAGAATATTGTCTTTTTCGGCTCCTATGACGGGTTTCTCTACGCCCTGGACAGGAAAACGGGGGATCTCCTCTGGAAGTTCAAGACCGGGGACAGGGTGATATCGGGGGTCGCGGGAAAGGACGGCAGGATCGTGTTCGGATCGGGCGACGGGAATTTCTACTGCCTTTCCCTCGAAGGGAACGAGATATGGCGGTTCAGGACGGGAGAGGAGGTTATGTCCACCCCTTCGATCGTCGATGACATGGTCTATATGGGGAGCTACGACTGCAACATGTACTGTGTTAACCTCAAGAAAGGGAACGAGATATGGAGGTTCAGGACCGGAGGTGCGGTCGGAAGCATGTGCCCTGTAAACGTCCATGAGAACCATATCTATTTCGGGTCATGGGACCTGAACTTCTACTGCCTGAACAGGATCACCGGCAAGGAGGTCTGGAGGTTCAACGTAGGCCAGGGGATACTTTCAGGGGGCGTGAATCATAAAGGTGTCATATATTTCGGCTCAAAATTCGATTCCCTCCACGCGCTGGACTCAAAAACCGGGAAAGAGCTATGGAGAATCAAGACCGATTATCACGCCCACGCCTCCAACATCTGCATATACAGGGGAAACATCTATTTCGGGGGCGGGAACGACGATTACAAACGTGGTCTTATCGCCTGCGTCAGCCCAGAAGGGAAGATCATCTGGAAATTCATAACAAACGGCCCCTCCTGGGTGGGCCCTTACATCAATGACGGAAAGCTCTTCGCGGGCTCCTGGAACTGCTACTTCTACCGCCTCGACCCGGGGACGGGAGAGGTCCTTTGGAAGTTCCGGACCGGCGGATCTCCCTCGAAAGAGAAGGTCATCGACCACTCCGAGGTCGCCCTGATCACCATCGTCACCGGGGAAGGCGCCACGGTGGAGGGGAAAAAACCGGGAAAGTACGAGCCCACCCCTGACATCCAGATCATCGAGAACGAGTACACGACGAAGAGCGAATACTCCTCCGGAGGGAATGAATACCGATCGGGCAGGAGCGGGTACAGGTAGTGGAAGGTTCGTATATAACTTGTTAAATTCAATGGCCAGCCTCGATATATTATGTAATATTGTAAAAATGTTCATTTTATGATATTTGAACGTAAAAATGGCCTTAAAAAACGATACTTTTATAAATACTTGATATAATTACATGAATAGGAAATATTATGACGAACGAATATGATATTGAGAAATTGAAGTCTGAATTCATTATAGATCAAGATCGATATGATGAGCAGACAATCCCAGAACTTGTCAAGAGAACTATGAGATTTGTTCGTGTCGGAAACGAAGGTAAGATATTTTTTCAATCAAGGAGTCTGAATAATATAAACAAAATTAAGATGGTTCTTGTTGCGAGATTTCTGGCAAATAAGCTTGAAGAATCTATACAATCAGATGTTACAATTGAAGAATTATCTGAATATACCGGAGTATCAAAACATCAGATTAGAGCAAGGTTATCAGGTCTTGTCTCCGAGAGATTTGCGGTCAGGAACAATAAAGGAGTTTTTTCTGTGGTACCTTTTTTTATTGAAACTTTTTTGGACCAAATTGAAAGAGGAGATTTCTCTGCAACATCGGGATCCAATAGGAAAAAGAAGAAAACCGGTAATTCAAA
>CAZEXF010000069.1:0-6483 GCA_964516855.1 uncultured archaeon
TTTGTGACCATATTGCTCACATTATGTTGTTTGTAGTAAGTTTTATAAACTTATAATGAACGAACATTCGGGAAGGGTTCCAGCCATTTACCCTTCACTTTCTTAAGCCAGCGGAATAATTACTATTCATGGCTAGCTTTTCCAAGGTCTTGCATGACATCGAATCCGTTAAAATACAGGGCGCCGAGGTTATCGCCGAGGCCGCGGTCAGGGCGTTGCATTCGAGAATCTCGAAAAAAGGGATATCAGAAAAGAAAAAATTCTTCTCCGAGGTGCGGTCCTCATCCGGAAAGCTGCTGGAAACGAGGCCTACCGAACCGCTGATGAGGAACAGCCTTCTTTACATCAGGCAGGGCATCGAGTCCAGGAAATACAGCTCTCTCCCGGAAATCAGGAAGGAGTTTTCCTCCTCGGTCAGATTCGTCCTCGGCCACTTCGAGGAAGCGGAGAAAAGGATAGCCGAGATAGGCTCGAGGATGGTGGAGGAGGGATCCGTGGTCTATACCCACTGCCATTCCTCGAGTGTCGTCAACGTCTTAAGGAAGGCAAAGGAATCCGGGAAATGGTTCAGGGTCTACAACACCGAGACGCGCCCCCTCTTCCAGGGGAGGAAGACAGCGAGAGAGGTCGCCGCTATGAAGATACCGGTCAACCATTACGTCGATTCCGCTGCCAGGCTGGCGATAAAGGATGCGGACATCGTCCTTTTCGGGGCGGACGCCATGACCTCAGAGGGAAGGATAGTGAACAAGATCGGAAGCGAGATGTTCGCGATAATGGCGAACAAGTACGACGTTCCCGTGTACGTATGCATGGACAGCTGGAAGTTCAATCCGAAAAGTATCTTGGGATACGAGGAGAAGATAGAGGGCAGGGGATCGAATGAGATATGGCCCAGGGCCCCTAAAGGGGTGAAGATCCAGAACCCGGCCTTCGAAAGGGTGCTCCCCGACCTGATCACCGCAATCGTCTCGGAGCTCGGCGTTTACCCCCCGGAGATCTTCGTGGAAGAGGTCAGGAAGGCCTATCCATGGATGTTCTGATTATATAAAATTTACTGCATTACTATATTTATTGAGAAAAGGGATAATATGCCAATGTTCGAATACAAATGCAGTTCCTGCAACTATGAATTCGAGTCGTTGCTGCCTACAGGCATGATCTCTCTCATGCCCGCGTGTCCCGAATGCAAGAGCAACAGGAACGTGAGAAAATTAGTCAGCAGCTTCTCGACCCCGAAATCCGGCGGAAACAGGGACGGCCATGAACCAAATATTACCGGACATGAGATCAGTATAATAGTCATGGGACCGGTAGATCCAAATCCGGGAAAATACAACTGATGCTTACTGCTTCCTTATGTTCGGGCTTTTCGAGACGTCCACCACGAAATGATCCCTCAGCACGTTCCTTCCTATTATCATGGGATATCTCATGTGGGACCTGTCGTTGAGGTTGGCATGGGTCCTGAATTTCTTCCCGCCTATCTCTATGTCAACTTCCACAACCGGCCTTCTTTTGACCGTTTTCATTGCAGGAGCCTTGACCTTCATTGTCCTGACTGGTGTTCCCACTCCTATCTTTTTGGCAACCCTTGAATCGAGAGATGTCATAGCCGCTCCCGTGTCCACCAGCGCCTCCAGGGTCACGGATTTCTTCCTCCCGGTTACCTTCACCTTCTCTATCAGACCCAGCACGCCCCTTTTCATGAGACCACGCAAACCTGCGACGTATTAAATAATTGTGGGAAGACCTTTAATAAATCTTGAAAGGAATCTATTATAATGTCCTACACAGACCATCCGCTTCTGAAGAAGGGAAGCCTCCAGTCCAGGGTTTACCAGGAGACGATACTTGCACGCGCGGTCGGCAAAAACCTGCTCTGCGTCCTTCCCACGGGTCTGGGAAAGACCCCGATAGCGATCGTCCTCTCGGTTTTCAGGCTGGAGAGGCATCCCGGGTCCAAGGTGCTGGTGCTCGCACCCACCAAGCCGCTCATCGAGCAGCACCGGAAAAGCTTCTCCGAAAAGATCGATCTCCCGGAGAAGGACTTCGTGCTGGTGACGGGAATGGTGAAGCCCGGGGACAGGGAGGACATGTACGAAAGGGGGAAGATCATTTTCGCGACTCCCCAGACCGTCAGGAACGATCTTGAGAAGGAGAGGATATCGCTCAGGGACTTCTCGCTGGTCGTCTTCGACGAGGCCCATCACGCCGTGGGGGAATATGCTTACCCATTCATAGCCAGACACTATCTGGACCAGTCAGAGAATCCAAGGATACTCGGATTAACCGCCTCGCCAGGAGGGACCAGGCAGAAGATCAGGGAAATCTGCAAGAACCTGGGCATAGATTCGGTCGAGATAAAGACGGAAAGTGATCTCGACGTCTCCCCCTGGGTGAAGGAAAAGGACGTCGAATGGGTGGAGGTTTCCCTCCCGGAGACCTTCGTTAACATCCGCGACTATCTTGAGAAGCCCTACAGGGACAGGCTGAACAAGCTCCGGAGGATAGGCTTCAGCAAGCCGGTGAGGCTGATAAACAAGAGGGACCTTCTGGGACTCCAGAACAGGCTGATGGAGGGCCTTAGGAGGGGGGACAGGAGGAACTTCTACGGAATAACGGTGGTCACCCAGGCGATAAAGCTCGAGCATGCCATAACCCTTCTCGAGACCCAGGGGATCAGGCCCCTGGAGGAATATTTCAGGAAACTCAGGAAGGAGACCAGCAAGTCCACCAAGGGCCTCCTGAACGACCAGAAGGTGTCTCATGCCATGTTCCTCTCCAACGGGCTTTCGGAGAAGGGCGCGAAGCACCCGAAAATGTCGAAGCTGTGCGAGATAATCAGCAGGCAGATGGAAAAGAAGGGTGATTCCAAGATCATCGTGTTCGCAAACTACCGGAACACGGTCAGGGAGATCGTGAAAAGCCTGAAGGGCATAGGTAACGCGAAGCCGGTCGAGTTCATGGGACAGAGGGAAGGAATGACCCAGAAGGAGCAGAAGCAGAGGATAGAGGAG
This sequence comes from uncultured archaeon, assembly GCA_964516855.1. GTDB lineage: Archaea > Aenigmatarchaeota > Aenigmatarchaeia > QMZP01 > QMZT01 > CAZEXF01. The sequence goes on from CAZEXF010000069.1 coordinate 3,021, forward strand.
TTCAGGCTGGATATTTACAACGTCCTCGTTACCACCTCGGTCGGGGAGGAGGGCATAGACATACCAGAGATGGAGCTGGCGGTCTTTTACGAGCCGGTGCCCTCCGAAATCCGCTCGATCCAGAGGAGGGGGAGGGTCGGAAGGACAAAATTCGGAAGAATCATAATACTGATGACGAAGAACACGAGGGACGAGGCCTATTACTGGACGGCGATGAGGAAGGAGAAGGTCATGAAGGACACCCTGCACGAGATGAGATCGGAACTGGAATATCCCACGGACGGGATGCCGACGATGGAGGACATGGAAAGGAAGGAAAGGAAGCAGCTGAGAATCCACGAATTCTGATCAGTTTTTTATAATCCCTTTATAATATTTTATTATGTATTCTCCCGCAATCCGGAAAATCCTGAAGGCGAAAGGTATAAAGGCCGGAGACAGGATCTCCGTCAGGAAGAAAGGGAAGACCGTCGAAGGACTGCTCATGCCGAAGACGGGGTTCAGCGACCCCGATTCCGTTGTAGTCAAGCTGGACAACGGGTACAACATCGGAATCAGACATGAAAAGGGGACGTTAATCTCCAGGTCGAAAAAGAAGGAGCCCGGAGAAATCCTGGAGGAGGAGAAGTTCGAGATGGGAAAGATAAGGAAGAGCCTCCTGAAGGTGAAGTTCGACCCGAAAAAGCCGAAGGTGACCCTCCTTTCCGTGGGAGGGACGATATCCTCCCGGGTGGATTACCGGACAGGAGGCGTCTACGCTCTCGAGACCCCGCAGGAGCTTCTCCATAACATCCCGGAGCTTGCAGACATAGTGAACCTCAAGATGAGGAGCCCCTTCACCAAGATGAGCGAGGACATGGACCACGAGGACTGGCAGGAACTGGCAAAGCACGTCGCCAGGGAATTGAATTCGGGCAAGAAAGGGGTGATCATCACCCACGGGACAGACACACTTCATTATACCGCTGCCGCGCTTTCCTTTTTCCTCGGGAATCTTTCGAAGCCGGTCGTCCTCGTCGGGTCGCAGAGGTCGAGCGACCGGGGCTCCAGCGATGCCGGGATGAACCTCATATGCGCCTCTCACGTCGCGACAGGGAAGATAGCTGAGGTCGGGACATGCATGCACGGTTCGACAAACGATGATTACTGCCATTTCATCCGGGGCACGAAGGTCCGGAAGATGCACACCTCACGTAGGGACGCATTCCGCCCGATCAACGAGTCCCCTCTCACAAGGGTGTGGCCCGACGGAAAGACCGAAGTGATGAACAGGAATCACAGGACGAGGGGGGAAGGGAAGGTCGAGGTGGACGCGAGGTTCGAGCCCAGGGTAGCACTCATCAAGGTCTATCCCGGATCTGACCCGGACATGATAGAGTATTACGTCAAGAAGGGTTACAGGGGATTCGTTCTGGAAGTCCCTGGCCTGGGGCACGCCCCGACGAAGGTCGCAAGAAAACCCTGGACTGAGATCATAAAAAAATACACTGAGAAGGGAATAACTTTCGTTTGCGCCCCCCAGACGATTTACGGGAGGATCAACCCCAACGTTTACACGAACCTCCGCCTCCTTTACCATGACGCCGGGGCGATCCCGGGCGAGGACATGCTCCCGGAGACGGCCTACGTGAAGCTGGGATGGGTATTGGGGCATACCAGGGATCCAAAGAAGGTCAGGGAGATGATGCTCACCAATTACGCGGGGGAGATCACCCGAAGGACCGAAATGGACACGTTTTCTGACGAGGGATTGAATGAATGAATACGAGAAACTCGGCCTGAAGTGCGGCATAGAGATCCACCAGCAGCTGGACACTGAACACAAGCTGTTCTGCAACTGCGCCTGCAGGCTTTCCGATAGCGATCCGGTTTCTTCGTTTTCGAGGAAGCTCAGGCCCGTCGCCGGTGAGACCGGGGGGATCGATCCCGCCGCTCTCCATGAGATACTCAAGAACAAGAGCTTTCATTACAGCGTTTACCCCCGGGAATCGTGCATGGTCGAGGGGGATGAAGAACCTCCCCACGACCTTAACATGGAGGGACTGGATATGGCTCTCACCATAGGACTGCTGATGGATTGCAGCATACCCGACGAGATACACATGATGAGGAAGACGGTGATAGACGGCTCCAACACGTCCGGCTTCCAGAGGACGGCGATAATCGGGACGGGCGGAAAGATAAAGACCAGTTTCGGCGACGTGGGGATCACGAACCTCTGCCTCGAGGAGGAGGCTTGCCAGATCCTGAAAAAGGAGGAAGGCAGGGTATATTACGGCCTGGACAGACTGGGAATCCCGCTCGTCGAGATAGGAACCTCGCCCGATATCCGGACGCCGGAGCAGGCCAGGGAGGTCGCCGGGAAGCTGGGCATGATCGTCCGCTCCACCGGAAAGGCCAAGAGGGGGCTCGGGACGATCAGGCAGGACATAAACGTCTCCATAAAGGGGGGAGCGAGAGTCGAGATAAAGGGGGCGCAGAACCTCCGGATGATCCCGGATCTGATCCGGAAGGAGACCGAGAGACAGAGGTCCCTTCTGGAAATCAGGAAAGAGCTGAAGAAAATGAAGTTCAGGAAGGTCAGCCCGGAAGTCTTCCATGTTTCTCACATTTTCAGGGAATCAGGATCCAATATAACACGGGGAAAGAGCACGTACGCGGTCCTCATCCCGGGATTTTCCGGATTCCTTAAGAGGAAGATCACCCCGACCCGTACGCTCGGCAATGAGATCGCCAACCATGTCCGGGCGAAATCGAACCTCAAGGGCATCATCCACAGCGACGAGGAACTCGAGAGCTACAGGCTTTCGAGGGAATTCGACTTCCTTTCGGAGCATCTCAAAGCGAGAAAGGGAGACACCCTGATAATAGCCGTGGGCGACGGGGAGAACGCCGGGAAAACCATGAAAGTCGTGGCTGACAGGATAAACCAGCTGATCGAGGGGGTTCCGGAGGAGACAAGGAGGGCCCTGGAAAACGGTGACACGGAGTATATGAGACCCCTTCCGGGGGCTTCCAGGCTTTACCCTGAGACCGACATCCCCCCGATCGTGATAAGCAAGAAGATGCTCGATAACATCAGAAAAAATCTGCCGGAGCTGATCGAAGACAGGCACAGGAAAATCAAAAAATACCTGACGGAAAAAATGAAGATAGGGGATGAAGTCTCTGCCCAGATAATCAAGTTCGACAAAAGGGAACTATTCGATAAACTGATAAAATCCGGATATGGCAAGAACATAGTCGCCACCACGCTAACTTCGACCCTCCGTTACCTGGAAAGGAAGGAAAATGTTGACGTTAAGAAACTGAAGGATACGCATTTTCTGGAGACCTTCAGAGCGCTCAAGGAAGGGAAGATTTCAAAGGAAGCGATACCCGAAATCCTCAAGAAATTCTCCGAAAGGCCTTCTGAAAGGATCGGGAACGTCATAGGGAAGGGGGGCGCTCTCTCCGGGGACGA
>CAZEXF010000070.1:0-6400 GCA_964516855.1 uncultured archaeon
ATAATTCCTCTGCGAACACCATGCCCCTGTAAAGGCAGGGCGGAAGGCCGGGCCCTCTCGAGTAGGCGATCAGGTCGATATCTTCCATTCCGAGCTTCGCCTTTTCCAGGGCCTTTCCGAGAACCTCCGGAGCCACCTTTTTGTGATGCCCGGCTGCCTCCATGGGGACGATCCCCCAGCCGGCCTTCGGCCTGTAAGTGTCCCTCTCGTTCGAGAGTATCCCCCCCTTACCGTCCGCAATCCCTATCCCGAACGTGTGGGCGGTGGATTCGATACCGAGGCAGATCATAAAAATAAATAGATTTCTTAATTTTTAAGTTCCAAATATTTTCTGTAATCATTTTCTATTCTCGAAAACAAAGATGGATCCCTGATTATCGCTTGTTCATTCCCTATAGCTTTCCATCCGTTTTCATCAACAAAATTTCCGGCATCTGACGGATTTGAAACGAGCGGGCAATAATGATTTCCGTTTTTACTTAAATTCTTCCATTCTTCCATAGCTACAGATATTTTTTCATCTGCATCGTTTTCGATTTCTTTGATATTGAACGGGGAATAATGGAAATAAGGACACATTTTCACATTTCCGTTGACATCAAAATAGATAAATCCTTTGCATTTTGCTTTATTGCCGGAAAAATACATAACATTGAACAAATGGGAATCATTCATTATTTTTCTTCTTTTTCCGAATTCAATTTCTTGCTCGGGTGAAAGTATTAATGATGTGTCTGGTTTATCCCCAACCGGGAAATAATGATGCATTTTAAACGCAATCGCCCCGTTTTTTTGCAGCCAATTCCCAAAGGATTCTGAAGTCACATCTTCAAAATTATTAGTGGTCACCACGGATGAAACCATCCAAGGAACCCTTTTCTCATGAAGTTTGTCGACCACTGCCTCGATTATTTCATAGCTACCTTTACCTCTTGCAGTATCGTGCGTATCGGGGCATGAACCTTCAATTCCAAGAATAGGAATGAGATTCCCAAGTTCTGACAGATAATCTATCACATGATTATCATTCAAAAAATCACCGTTCGTAAAAGCCAAGAACAAAAGATCTCCGTAATCTTCGGCACTTTTCAATACCCTCTCATCCAAAAATGGCTCCCCACCGCTCCAAAAAATCATTGAAGAATTGTTTAAGGAAAAATTCATGATGCTGTCAAAATTATCATCACTCATCCTTGAATTTTTCTGGTTCCCGTGATAACACATATGACATCCTTCTTTATTGCATCTTCTTGTTATTTCGATCATGACAGAATCGAATTCGGATTTTCCTAATTGGTTTTCTCCCAAATATCTGCCCATTGATTTTTTCATGGCATTCCTCAAAACAGTTCTGTATCTATCGTTGGTGTTCTCTAAAAAATATTTTCTTTGATGATAAGTCGTTTTTTCCCAGACAGATAAACCTGAAAATGTGTTATAGATTCCTTTCAATAGCCTGTCTTTTTTTTGCATATTAGTAGAATTATGCACATCTTAAATAAAAATGTTACTATTATTTGATAATAAATTATATATAAAGTTAAGAACAATTAACCTTTAAGAGATTCTATCCCCAGACAAAGCATTTTCTCACTCCCATTCCATGGTGGCAGGCGGCTTGTTCGTGATGTCGTAAAGCACCCTGTTCACCTCAGGTATCTCATTGGTTATCCTGGTGGAAATCCTTTCGAGCGTTTCAAAGGATATCTTCGAGAAGTTCGCCGTCATGGCGTCCTTCGAGTCTATTATCCTAACCACGACCGGATACTTGTAGCTCCTCTCGTCTCCCTGTATGCCGACCGTCCGGACAGGAAGCAGTATCGCGAATCCCATCCAGACTTTCTCGTAAACCCCGTCTCTCCTGAGCTCTTCCTCAATCACGTGGCTGGCCTTCCTCACGATCCCTGCCCTTTCCGGGGTCACCTCTCCGGCTATCCTCACGGCAAGTCCGGGACCGGGAAAGACGTGCCTTCCGATGATCTCCGCCGGAAGCCCCAGCTCTCCTGCGATCCTCCTCACCTCGTCCTTGTAAAGATCCCTCAGCGGTTCGTAGACCTCCATGCCGGTTTCCTCCGGAAGACCCCCCACGTTGTGGTGGGACTTTATTACCGAGGAATGCTTCGTGATGCCGCTCTCTATCCTGTCGGAGTATATCGTTCCCTGGACGAGTATTTCCGCGCCCTCGTCCTTCGCGGCCTCCCTGAAGACGTCAACGAACAATTTCCCTATGATCTTCCTCTTCCTTTCCGGCTCCGTCACGCCATTCAGGGCCTTGAAGAATCTCCCGCTTTCCCTTGCTATCTTAAGGTTTAGGTCGTATCCGGAGAAAACCCGCTCCATGAATTCCGTTTCGCCATGCCTCATGAGTCCGGTATCGACGTAAACCGCGGTCAGGTTCCTGCCTATCGCCCTGCTCATGAGTATCGCGGCGGTGGAGGAATCCACTCCGCCGGAAAGGCCTATCAGGGCCTTTCTTCCCCCTACCCTTTCGCCGATCTCCGATTCGATCCTTCCGATGACGTCCGATATTTTCCATCCCATTTTCGCCCCGCATATCCCGATGGAGAAATTCCGGAGGATGTCGAAGCCCTTTTCAGTGTGGGTGACCTCAGGGTGGAACTGGACGCCGTAGATGCCTTTCTCCCTGTTTTCGAAAGCCGCGACCGGGCAGTCCCTGGTCGAGGCGGTCACGGAATATCCTGCCGGGAGGCTCATTACCTTGTCCCTGTGGTTCATCCACACCATCGTTTCCCTTCCGAGTCCATTCAGCAAATCGCTTTTCCCCTCCGTTCTCATGGCGGTGGTCCCGTATTCTCCGGTGCCTCCCGTCGCTATCTCCCCGTTCTCCAGGTGTGCTATCAGCTGGTGCCCGTAACATATGCCGAGAACCGGGACGCCCGTCCCAAGCACATCCTTTCCGATTTTCGGCGAGGATTCGTCCATCACGGAGGCAGCGCCTCCAGAAAGTATTATGCCCTTCAGGCCATCGATCTTGCCGAGCGCCTCCCTGCCCGTGTCGGACGGCAGAACCTCGGAGAAAATCCCCAGATCACGGATTCTCCTGGAGATCAGATGGCAGTATTGCCCCCCGAAGTCGAGAACTATTATCCTGTCCATGATCCAGTCACCGAATATTTCAAATTCGCACGAACACGCTCGCTCAAAGTCTTCGCGATTAAATTAATTCTCGCGGGGGTTTATAATTCCCATGCCTTACTCAGCCTCTCGCAATCCGGGATGCCGTGCCGGTATTCCCCCGTAAGGCAGGCAAAGCAGTGATCGTCCTCGTCATTAAGATGAACCTTTATGTCGTCGATCTCGGGATAAAAAACCCTGACCCGTGATCCGTCGACATTGGCCCATTTCGCTATCTGCTGCGCGATTCCGGCATTTGCCTCTTCCACGGTTTTATATTTCGAGGCGGCCAGTTTCTTTCTGTCCGGATAGTCCATGCCGTCCACGCACCCGTACCTTATGGGCGGCGACCCTACAACAACCGTTAGCGTGTTCATGCCCGCCTCGAACAAAGACTGTGCAGCTGCCGTCATCACGTTTCTTCTGATAATCGTGTCGTCCGTCAAGATCACGTCCTTTCCCCTGACCTTCTGGACTATCGGCATGTTCTTCAGCTTAGAGAGATGCATCCTGTCCATGCGTATTGCCGGAGGGACCGATTCGCCTTTTCCTTCAGGCTGGATGAAAGTCCTTCCTATATACCGGTTTCTGACCAGTGCCTCATATGTCGGAATCCCGGTTTTTTTGCTCAGGCCGTCATCATATCTCCTTCCCGAGTCAAGGACCGGTACTATGATGTCCCCTTTAATGTCGTATTTTTCTCCCATCATCCAGCCCAGTTCGTATCTTATATCAGCATTAAGTCTTCCTTTATGTGTCGAGGAATGCAGCATGAAATATATGGGATCGACAAAACACCTGCTGACCTTCCCTTCTGCGATTTTAATCCTTTCCACTTCCCCGTCCTTTGATACGTGTATCAGTTCCCCCGGCCTGATTTCGTCGATACCGGATATTTCGTTTCCCTTACATCTTTTCTGGAAATCCGGAAGGCAGCCGACGGACTGGAGGGTGGAATCCTCGGTGGCCGCATAAAGGACATCGCCCCTTCTGCCGGCATAAAGGGGATGGAAGGCATGAGGCCCCCTGAAAAAGGCCATGTCCCCCTCCGAATTGACTACTGCCAGCTCGTATGCACCCATGCATTCTTCCGCTACCCTATGGGCGCCTTCGACCATGTTCTCGCTGTCCGAGAAGATGCAGGCTATCGCCTCCGAATCAAGTTGCGTCTCCAGCCTGAATTTTTTCCCGTATTTCTCCCGCAACATATCGCTGTTCGCCAGGTTCCCCTGGTGGGCGACCGCCAATTTCCCTTTCACTACCGGCTGTATGTTTATTTTAGTCGAAGCTCCTGCCGTGGAGTACCTGAGATGCAAGATCCCCCTGTCACTCTCCGTATTGATATAACCCAGCCTGCGGTGAAACGCCTCTTCAGCGTTTCCCATGTAGACGTGACGCTTTATCCTGCCGTGTTCGGGAAAGGCAATCCCTACGGACTCCTCTCCGCGGTGATGGAGCCACATGCTTTCATTGTAGAAATCGCGGATCAATTCTTTTGTCCCGAAGGCACCTCCAATCCCGCACATAATAATCAGATGATGAAAAAATTAATAAGCCATTAGTTATCCAAGAATCATGGCCCGATTGCATTCTCCCGTTCCCCGGCAAACAATCCCGCGGAAAACGCGGTAAAGGGGCGGATTCATCACAATTACTACAAATTTTTTCATAAGAAATGCTTTTATTTTTTACTATTTTATAGTTATGATGGGTTTAAAAAAGAATTATTTCATATCTGCTAATCATATCGGCACTTTAAAGTCTTTGAAAAGTACAGTAGAGCAGCACTTAAAGAAAACGAATCAATATAAACCTGAAGAAATTAATTTGAATACTGACAATAAAACACTCTTTTTAACAGGAATGGATTCTTCTTTTATGTCAAAAATATTGCCAAAATATTCAAAATGTCATTTTGAAGAACAGGATCCAGCTCCTGGCAGTAATAAATGTACAGAAGAGTCAAAAAAATATCAAGTAACTGTGTTTAATCATGGTGTGGTATATTCAATTCAAAGTGCATTGGAAGCACATTGGGAATCAAAGAAAAACGGAGATACAGGTTCTATCAAAACCAAAGGGGATTCAATGATTGTTGAGTGTAGTGGCAGTGAGTATTTTAATTCGATAATGAAACAGTTTAAATGCAGATTTTTCGAGATTTAGGGTATTATCTCGGCCCCGTTGCACCCGGTGATGAGGATGACGTGAAAAAACATGATTAAAAACAGGGTAAAAAGGCATAAATTATTTCTTGCCGGACCTTAGTCTGAACTTCTTTTCGTTGTTGGGCCCGGAAAACCGCTCCACTATCCCCGCGTCTTCCAGGGTTTCAAGCCTTTCCGATATTATCCTCCTGCTGGCCTTTCCCCTCAGTGACCTGACCTTTCTCGAAATCTGGGATATGTTCATCTCCCTGGATTCTACAAGGGCGTGGATTATACCTTTTGATATGTCATCCTTTTCAATCCCGGGAAGGGAATCCTTCAGCGAATTAAGGATGATGAGCTGCTTCAGCTGGCCGCTGTAAAGGTTGATGGGCAAGTTCATCCTTTTCGAAAGCTCCATCAGCTCCGACGCGAGCGGGATCGCCTCTTCTATGGCTTCCAGCTTTTCCTGGAGCCTCTCCATCCTTCTGGATATCTCCTCAATCTTCCCCATCGAAACACCTCTCCGCGATCTCCTTCGCCTCCCTTCTTCCCATGCCTGCCTCGAGGAGCCCCTGCTCGAAATATCCCTTCGCCCTGCCGATCTTCCTTTTCATGCCCACGAACAGCTTCAGCATCTGCCCCCCGAACAGGAGAAACAGGGGAAGAGACCTGAGAAAGCCGAGGGCCTTCCCCGAATTACTCTTGCTCATGGAACGTGTCCCTCCAGTTCTTCCCGTTGAACATCTGGCCTATGTTGATGACGTAGTTCTTGGTCATTTCCAGCGCCAGTTCCTTCGGAATCCCGTTCTCCTGCAGGGTCTTGTAGTAGATCCCCACGGCCTTGCCCATGTTTTTCGCCGATTTCTCGCTGTAGAGCAAGTCTATTATCTCCCTCACCAGGCCCGGGATCTCCTTCCTGACGACCTTCAGTATGTCAGCGATCTTTTCCGGATCAGGCATCTCGTGGAACCCTCCGCGATCTTTCATTCCCATTTTCTCACCTCCGACTGTTTACCTGGTTATTACTGGGATGCTCACATCACATATAGATGCCGGTAAAAAGTGAACAGCATCCCTTTCGCAAACGCCCGATTAATTTTCTGCATCCAGAGTTA
>CAZEXF010000071.1:0-6365 GCA_964516855.1 uncultured archaeon
TTTTGACTTTATCAAACATTTGTTTTTCTGGGTATACGAATTTTATGTTTGGTTTGATTATGTTAGTTATCCCGTCAAAGCAGTGGACCCGCGAAGGGATTATGAAACCACCGACATCTTCCCTGTTCGAACCTGTCCATCCCACGAATATCAGTTCCCTTGCTCCTCCATCTATAAGTAGTTTAGTTGCTTCCAGGCTCGCATTGCCTCCCCAAGACGTTACACATCAAAAGAATCGGTTCGCCCCCAAATTCCACAAGATAAGAACAGCCGAGTCCCCTGCAAGCGATCTTTTTGTGAGAATCGAATATTTTGAGTATGTTGCATATCCATTCTTCCGTTGTCGTGCCAGCACAAACTATGCACTTTTCAGGCACTTCATCTGTCCCTATCATTAATAGCAATAACTCCCCTTTCTCCATGATATTTTGTTAATTGTTAACTATAATAAATCCCCATTCAAGAACAACGCAAAGCAGGCGTGGTTACGCTTCATTTCAATTGCGAGTAATCCCGCAACTGCTGACAATCCTTAGTTATAAACATTCGCTCTCAAGTTTATGATATTTTTAATACAACAAAACATACAGAAACCATGAACAGGAATCTGTTGCTCATGAGGATCAGCAGGTACAGCGCATACGTTCTGACATTCCTGATGGTTCTGTTCTTCATATCGGGATATGCAATGACCGGGCTCTACGGCATGAATGGCGTGATCGACAAAATTTCGGCAACCTTCATTCACCTGACCTTTGACGGGATTCTGCTGATATTTCTTGTGCTGCATGCGGGCATCGAAATTTATTTCGAGTTGAAGAAGAGAAAGATAATCAGGTGATCCGGCGGGCGAAGAACGAGCCGCTTCTGGACGCATCTGATGACTGAGAAGATTATCTGAAAAGGGAGGATATGTGGTGGGTTAGGTAGGTCCTGGGCCTGTATTCCTCACCGATCAGTTTTGCTGCTATTGCCTTGAAATGCTGGGCAGCGGGAGACCGGGGGGAATAGGTCATTACCGGCTCCTTCAGTGCTATGGACCTCCTTACGTGCTTGTCTTCAGGGACGTGCCCCAGTATGGGGAGCCTCATCACGTTTTCGATGTCTTCCAGTTTGAGTTCGTGCTTTTCCTTCTTCAGCCTGTTTACCACGACCCCCAGGTTATGGGTGCCGTTTTTATCCGCCAGCAGACTCAGCCTCAGCGCATCCGTAACCGCGGGGAGTTCGGGATTGGTAACCGTGATCAGCTCGTCTGCCGCCCTGATTGCCTCGATGGTATCCTTTCCCAGGCCCGCCGGGGAATCTATGAGTATGAAGTCCGCCTCCCTCATTATCTTGTCGAAAATACTGACGTATTCGTGAGATTTCACATTACGGATTTTTCTGAGGGAAATGTCGGCCGGGACTACCGTGAAACCGGACGGGTGCTTATACATGGCCTGCTTGATGTGGACCTTCCCCTCGAGAACATCATGGAGTGTGTTGGGGTAAAGGTGCATACCGAGATGGAGGCCGAGATTGGATGCCGTGAGGTTCGAGTCGAGGGCGATGACAGAACGGCCGTACTGTGCAAGGGCAGCGGAGAGGTTGGAGACCAGCGTCGTTTTCCCTACCCCGCCTTTGCCAGAAGAAACTGTAATGATCCTTGTCATTCCAAACACTATTTAAATTATACATTGGGTTTTTTTATGCTTATCGACGGACCCGCGGGGATTCGAACCCCGGACCCCTCGCTTAGGAGGCGAGTGCTCTATTGCAGAATGAAATCGAATATTTCTATTTCAATTTCATTTCCAGCTGAGCTACGGGCCCTTATATCCTTGGTATTATTATTACAAATATATTTATAGTGATTAATTATTTATCATGTTTTTTCTCTATAGAAATGCATTGACAGGGCTATTAATTCTGGTTATTCTGGTTTCAGGCTGCGTTGAGACCGGAAGGATCATCGACAGGAGGGATTTCGACCCTTTCTATGACGAAACCGGTTATGATGAAGTTCCAGATGTCACGAAAGAGGGAAAGGCGGAAGGAGGGGACGAAGTAACAGTAAACTATACACCCGAGGCCGAAGAAGATGTTTGTGACAAGGAATGCGGGATATGCGAGGAAATAGATTATTCTGACTGCGAATGTCTGCCGGTTCCCGGGTGTTGCGGAAACGGTATCTGCGAGTACGGGGAAACGTGCGAAGACGACTGCCCTGAGAAATCCATCCTGTTCTCTGAGATAGTTTACGATTCGAGATCGCCTGAAAACAGAAAGGAGTGGTTCGAGATATACAACCCGACCGGAAAGAGCCTTGATCTGACGGGTTTCATGGTCTCGGACAGCGATTTTGGATGGGAATTTCCGGAGGGGTTTGTCCTGAGACCGGATGAGTTCATAACCATTGCGAGGGACAGCGAAGGTTTTTTCGAGGAATACGGATGCGAACCGGTCATATCGGGTTTTTCAAGGACACTGAACAATGACGGTGATTCCCTTGTATTGAGTGACGATGACGGGCGGATACTGGACAAGGTATGCTGGAAGGGGGTGAACGGATGGGATATCGAGGCATCCGAGGGGAACAGCATAAAAAGGAAGGACTGGAATGACAGTGATCTCCCAGAAGACTGGGAAGGGGGTAAAACGGCGACTCCATGGGGATGCCCGGTCGGTTGCGAGCCGGGGGAAAAGGTTTGCGAGGACGGTTTCGTCGCCAGATGCGAAAATCTGTTCATAGACGATGATTGCCAGCACTGCGATCCTGACTGCACTGGTCATGAGATAGTTCAATGCGAGGAACAGTGGATCTGCTCGGAATGGGGGGAATGTGAAGGGGGAGAACAGAGAAGAACGTGCTCCGATATGAATAAATGCGGGACTGGAAGGGGGAAGCCGGATGAAATCCTGGAATGTCTTTACTGTGACATAACCTGCGGGAATTGCCAGGTTCTGGACACGGAAGCCTGTTGCTGTCATGACATCGCTCCCTGCGATGGCAACGGCATATGCGAGGAGGGGGAATACGGTGAATCGGGGGATTGTACAGACTGCGGCGACGATGATCCATGTACCTCTGATCATTACAATTATTCAACGGGCACTTGTTATTACGAGGAGATATCTCCCTGCTGCGGCAACGGCATATGCGAAGAAAACGAGACGTGTCCCGGGGATTGTGGTATCAATGAAACCTGTGAATCCGTTAATATTATAATTAATGAAATAATGTATAACCCATCTACTTCCCAGTGTAATGATAATGACTGTGAATGGATTGAATTATACAACGCGGGGGATTGCGAAGTGAATTTTTCCGGCTGGACATTGAACGGGAAGACGCTAGGTAATGGGATACTGCATCCCGACGAATATATGGTTATAGCAAGAGAGCTTGTTGATGGCGATGATTCTGATTATGAGAGTTTCGAATATTTTTGGGGTGACGGAAACGGGAAGTGGGGTAACAGCGAAGCGGAGAGTTACAATGCCCTTGATTGTTCAATGGTTCTGAAAAACCTGAATGATACGGTAATTCTGAAAAACCTTGAAGGAACTATGATGGATTCATTGATTTATTCTAATTACTGGGGAGCAGACGGTAACAATAGAACACTAGAGAAAAGTGAAAATGGGACATGGACGGAAAGTCCGATCGATGGCGGTACCCCTGGATCGGAAAACTATGGTTAATCAAGATTCCCTACACTCGGGGCAAAGCCATCTTCCTTCTATGTTAATGAGCTCATCGGAGTAAGAATCGCAGGATTCGCAAATCCCGGATATCTTCTCGTGGGGTTTTGCGACTGATTCAACCTTGTATTTCAGCTTTTCGGAAAGAATCTCGATGAGTTCAGGCGATATCAGGAGGATTTCCTTGGTTGAAACAATCCCTTTCAGTTCGCCGTTTTCGATAACCGGTATTCTTTTGATACCGGTCTTTATCATCTTTTTGGATACACCGAGTATGCTCGAATTGGGCGATATCGATATAAACGGCTTCTTCCTTTTCTTCCAGAATTCGCCTGCCTTTATCTTTTTCAGATCCTTGTTCTGGGCGATAAGAGTGACGATATCATTGGTTGTCACCACCCCGAAAGGCCTCCCCTTTTCCAGAATTATAACGCAACCGATCCTGTTATTGGTGAGGATCTTGGCCACCTTCTGCATGTCAACTTCGGGCCCTATCGATACAACATGCTTCTTCATCACGTTCCTTACTTTCACCATTTTTTCACCATTTTTCGATATTTCCCTTTTGTTTTGAGGAAATATAAACTATTTTTTATTCCTGATGCTCGCATGGGCCGCGGCCAGCCTGGCTATCGGCACCCTGAAGGGGGAACAGGAAACGTAATCGAGTCCCTGGACGTGGCAGAATTCCACTGACCTGGGTTCTCCTCCGTGCTCTCCGCATATACCGATTTTCAGGTCCTTCCTTTTCGATCTTCCGAGCCTGACGGCGATTTTAATCAGTTCTCCCACCCCCCTGCTGTCGAGTACCTCGAAAGGGTCGGATTCCAGTATCCCGATTTCCCTGTATTTCTGGAGGAATTTTCCCTCGGCATCGTCCCTTGAAAAACCGAAAGTCGTCTGTGTAAGGTCATTGGTACCGAAGGAAAAGAATTCCGCCTGTTCTGCTATCTCGTCTGCCGTGACGCAGGACCTGGGAAGTTCTATCATCGTCCCGACGGTGAACCTGATGTCGGATTTGTTTTTATTGAGAATCCTGTTTGCCTCTTTGACTACCATCTCCCTCAGCATCCTGAGCTCGTTAACATGGCTTACAAGGGGGATCATTATCTCCGGAACCGGTTTGATGCCTTCCCTGGCCGACTCGCAGGCCGCCTCGAAGATTGCATGGACCTGCATCTCGTATATTTCGGGGAATGTTATCCCGAGTCTGCATCCCCTGTTACCGAGCATGGGGTTGGATTCCCTGAGACCCTCCACAATCTTCAGCATCCTTTCATCATCTCCGGCATCCCCTCCCGAAGCCCTTGTCTTGGAAATTTTCACGAGTAGTTCCTCATAATTCGGGAGGAACTCGTGAAGAGGCGGGTCGAGCAGACGGATAGTGACGGGCAGTCCGTCCATCACTCTGAACAGTCCCTTGAAATCCTCTTTCTGCATTTCCATTATCCTGTTCAGGCTCTCCTCTCTGTCCTCTTTCGACCCGGCCATGATCATCTTCTGCATCCAGGGAAGCCTGTCCTCTGAAAAGAACATGTGTTCAGTCCTGCACAGGCCAATCCCCTCGGCGCCGAAATCCCTGGCTGTCTTTGAATCCTTCGGCGTGTCCGCGTTCGCCCTTACGCCAAGACTCCGGATCTCGTCGGCCCATTCCATGAATTCCTTGAACTCCCCGGATATCAGGGGCTCAACGGTCCTGATCTTTCCGGGTATGAGGTAGCCCTTCCCCCCGTCTATGGTGATGAAATCCCCCTCCTTTATCTCGGTGTCGCCTATCCTGAATCTCTTTTCATTCTTCTCTATTTTGAGTTTCTCGCATCCTGAAACGCAGGGCTTTCCCATGCCCCTCGCGACCACGGCGGCATGGCTCGTCATGCCGCCCCTCGCCGTAAGTATGCCCCTCGAGACATGCATTCCGTGGATGTCCTCAGGGGATGTCTCGTTCCTCACGAGGATTACGTCTTCACCTTCCTCTGCCATCTCGACTGCGTCATCTGCCTCGAAAACGACCTTGCCGGTGGCCGCTCCCGGGGACGCTGCCAGCCCCTTTGCCAGTATTTCATACTTGGCTTCGGGGTCGATCCTCTCGTGCAGCAGCTGGTTGATGGAATCCGGCTCGACTCTCAGCAGTGCCTCTTCTTTGGTGATCATGCCTTCCCTGACCATGTCAACCGCGATCTTGACGGCCGCGTGGGCCGTTCTTTTTCCTTTCCTGGTCTGGAGTATGAAAAGGTTCCCTCTTTCGATGGTGAATTCGAAATCCTGCATTTCCCTGTAATGCTTCTCAAGAAGGCTGTATATCTCAACAAGCCTTCCGAATGCCTCGGGCATGTCGTCTTTCAGCTCGTCGATGTGTTTCGGCGTCCTGATTCCCGCGACCACGTCCTCTCCCTGCGCGTTTATCAGGTATTCCCCGTAATGCTCCTTGTTTCCCGTGGAGGGGTTTCTGGTGAATCCGACCCCGGTTGCGCAGTCATTACCTATGTTCCCGAAAACCATGCTCTGAACATTGACCCCGGTCCCGGCATCGTCTCTCAGCCCGTTTATCTTCCGGTATTTCACCGCCCTTTCGTTGTTCCAGGAATTGAAAACGGCGTCGATGGCCATTTCAAGCTGTTCCCAGCCGTCGGAGGGGAATGACTTACCCCTCTCCGATTCTATCAGCCTCTTGTATTCCCTGA
>CAZEXF010000072.1:0-6336 GCA_964516855.1 uncultured archaeon
ACGTCCTGCCTTTCCCACACTATTATGATGTGCTTCCCGTCGCTCACGATGTTCCCGTATTTGGGGGAGAACGACTCGTTCGCGGAAGATTTCAGGGAAGCCGATTCGGGGAGATAGACCGAGTGGAAGAACCTTCTTACGGAATACATCATCGGGTAATTCAGCCGGAACTCCCTGTCGTCCCCTGCCTGCTCGACTGCCCCCGCGGTCTCGAACCGGAAAGATATCTGGATCTCTTCGCCGGACTCTTCCGGATACACCCTGCAGGTCACCTTCTCCCTGCTCTGGTCGATCGAGCATTCCGCCGTGTCATGCTCCGAAAGAGTCTCGAGCCCCCTGATCTCGCTCCCGAAGGACATCTCCAGCCCGGAAACGGAATCGTTTGTTATCAGGGTGACCTTTGAACTCACCGTGTTATCCTCCCTGATGACGCTTTCGATCCCGTAGTATTCCAGCCCGGCGGCTGAAACTGTTTCAGTGCCGAGAAAAGCGACCAATATCAGCATAATTATTAAAATAACACCTTTTGCCATAGTTCAATATATGGAAAAATTATTTAAATAGAAAAATCCGGAATGAAACTGTTTCACGAACCTTTTTCAAGAAAAGGTTCGAGCCAAAAAGGAGTCACCGTCACTCACTTCGTTCGTTCCTGACATCCAAAGATAAATATATCGGGTACACTATCTTGTAATGAAACCGTTTCACGCGCTTAAAAAATTAACTATCTTATTTTTTTCATGTCAATCAGAGATTCAGGCGAAAATTACACCGGGAAACCCCTATATAAACTCAAAACCCCCTTGGAACATGACCCTGATGAAAAGGTCTATGTTACCGGAAGGCTCATGGTCTTGGAAAATAATGGTTGGGCTCATCCCGTGGTGAAAAATAAGGGAAATTTTTTTGTCAGCAAGGGATGCTACTGTTCAGCCTCAGTTGTTGATCAATGTGAAGAAACGGGCAAAACCATCCCACCGGATTATGAAATAATTTCGCATGAAAAGATGGAGAAGCTCTGTGCCAGGCTGAAGAGAAAAAAATCCAGGTTTAACCGAATAATGAAAAATCCTACAGGCTCCTGGAAATAGTCACGGTCTCGCAGGTCTGGACCCCTTCTATCGCCTGCAGCTTCTCTTCCAGCTTGGAAAGCCCGCCTTCCTCGTCCGGGACGATCTTCGTGAAAACGAGCGCCTTAAGGCCGAACGCCACTTCCTCTTCCTCCAGCCTCTGCGGCTTCATTCCTTCCAGCGACTCCTTCACCTGATCGAATTTCTCAATTCCCTCGGGAATGATCCTGAAAACGATTATCACGTCTCCCATTCTTCCACCCTTCAGGGACCGACGAACCCGCAGGAGCCGCATTTGAAGGTGTTCACGAGCTTCTTGCACTTCTCGCACCTGACTATCTGCTCCTTCCCGCAGCCGGGGCATTCGAATTCAACCCAGTTCCCGCCCGATCCTATGTTGACTCCGCAGCTTGAGCATTTCATGATTACACCAAATATCGAAAGACGACTTAATTCAAATCGTATATGTCGTCATGCCGATTATCATAATAATGGGGATGTGTTATTTAAATATTAGGGGTTAACTGCTCTTTTCATATCCCAGCGCATACCCTTACTGAAACATGTCCGGTTTCGCTTGCCCTTATCCATACGTTCCACGGATAGCTTTCATTGAAGTCCGTCCATCCGAAATCAATGGAATATATCCTCTCGCAGGACAGGATCGCTTTTGATGTTTCTACTGTGATCTTTTCTTTCAGGCTTTCCATGTTCACTATCTTTCCGTCAAGCCCCCTCAGAGGGATCAGCCCGTCTTCGGTTATGGCAGAATCAGTGAAAAATACCTCCACCTGATGATCCTTCAGGAAATCAACGAAATCATCGGCCGAGCCTATGTTCACGCTGAACCTGAATCTTTGCTCTGGACCGCAGTTCATCCCTCCCTGAAAAGGGGGCTCCCCGAACGGTCCCCAAAAAAAGATCTGAAGCACAAAAGATGCCAGCATAAGGACTGCCGCCAATGCAACAATAACGATAATCAGGGATTTTCTTTTCATGCGAATATATATTTTATCCGGAATAATAAATCAGTTTCGTTTTCTTTCGGTCTCCGGAGAAATTTAAGTCAGGCATTTAAATTGATATGGTTATGCCGGGCCGGAGAAAGGGTTTGAATGTTTTCCCGGTTACATTTATTCATATCATGTCACCGATCCCGGACTTGCTCAGCCTCTGCTCCTTGCTCTGGTTCTCAAATCCTAGGAGACATTCCCTGAAAATCTGCAAAACCCTGGGATCGTATTCGTATTTGGGCCAGTTGTTCTCCCTCGCCTGGTTCTTGAAAGGAACGAGTATCTCCTTGGTTATCTCGATCAGGTAGAACATCCACTTCGTCCTGGTGGGGGTTTCGTGGTACTCGACGAAAAGAGTCGACTTGACGTGTTCTGTGATGTCCTCTATGAGGTCGATGACCATTTCTATGGAGCCCGTATTCCAGAGGATCCTGTTTATTTTCATCTTTTCTCTCCTGGAGAGCTTTTTGCCCAGCGATCTGAAAAGGAATTCCTTCTCTTTCTTCGTTATGTTATCGGAGAACATGGAGGCCATATATGCGATATCTGCCTTGCCCTCTTCCACGTCGGAATGGGAGACGTCCTTCATGCCCTTGCTGGTGGCCGGCAGGTCCTCCGGCATTATGTAATCTCCCATGTCGTTCCTGATCATCTGGATCAGCCCGTAGTACATTCCGACCAGCGTGGATATCCTGTCCACTTCTTGGGCATTGGTTACCTGCTCCTCTTTGTTCCCCGCCTTCGACGATAGCTCCCCTATCGATTCGTAGAACCCCCCGCATCTGCCGTATATCCTCTGGCAATAGGTCAGGAACAGGTTATCAGGGGACATTTTTTTCAGTTTCTTTTTCTTATACTCAGAATCGAAGGTTATGGTCATGTCCAGTACCTGCCCCGTGTACATGATGAAATTGTATTCGTTGATTATCCCGGCCAGGGTGACCGCAGCCCTTTTGTTTTCGTCCGCCACCCGCAGGGCGTATTTCAGCGCGAGCAGATGCCCGAGTATTCCGGTGTATATGGCATCCTTTCTCGAGAAGCGCTTCCAGACCGTTTCGAGATTCTGACGGGTTTCCGAGTTGTCAAAGACGTCATCGAGCGCATAAGTGTTCATCCAGTTGTATAGTTCGATTATAGCCCCCGTGTCGTAGGGGAAACTTTCCGATTTTATGAATCTTTTCTCCCTCGTGAGGTGGTGGGTCACGAGGTCATAAAGCTCGAAGAAGAGCTCCGGCCTCGTCTTCTTGACTCCCTGCTTCCTCCCTTTTATTTTCTCGAAGGGCGGCCTTATGGAATGGGACAGGCAGTCGATTACCCTTTCCTTCGGGGCTCCCCATTCATTTACCACCGAGTTGATTGCAGAATCTATCAGACCTTCGCTTATCTTCCCCTTGAGATAACGGGATATTCCCCTTTCCGATTCGCAGACAGCGAGCGATTCCCCGTCGGATTTGAAGCGGAGCCCCTTCAGTTCTCTGATTGCCCTGGTCACGGTCTTGTCCGGGGAGGAACCGCTGAATACCATCTTCTCGAGCATCCCTCTTCCGAAGAGGTCTCTTGCCCTCTCGTCCACCCGATAGTTTATGATGCCCTCCCTCGAGTATATCGACCTGTAGTAGTTGTCCAGGTATTCCGTTATTTTCGATTCGAACTGGTCCGCGTTCTGCGCCAGGAGCAAGGTGGCGTGCACGAATTTCTGGTGGTTCCTGACAGCATTTGCCACCTCCGGATTTTCGGTCAGGATGGCGTTTATGCTGTAGGCCACCATCCACTGGTGGGCATAATAGTGCATTTGTTCCAAGTCATCTATTATCATTATTACCGGCTTCCCCTTCGCTATGGCATATCCGCATTCCCATGTGCTGTCCGTCCCCGACGGAGAACCATCGTCCGTCTCGTAATACTTCATGTATACGAGAAGTGCGTCGCTGTGGTTTACCTCGTTCAGGTCATGGCAGGCCACCTTGATCGATATCTTCCGGTGGTCCTTAGGGATGTCCATATTGCCCGGCTCGAAGAGCTCTATCTTCCTGTTGAAGTGGGGAGAATGTTTGGTCCTGAACTCCTCCCTCCAGAGCTTTATGCCGCTGGCCAGATAAAGGGAGTATTTCTTCTTTTTTACCATATATATTTTTTGCAGAGACTGAATAAAAAGTTGATAATCCCGAAACCAACTGGTTTCGGCGGCTTCCGGATTACCAATAGATTTAAATATACCGTTCTTAATATACTTGTAATTACACAGGATTAGACCGTTGATTGAACCGGATGAGCGCCTGGGCCGGTTTATGCCGTTCCCGGGGAATCCGGTGAAGGAGGGATGAAGATGGCAAAACCAGCTTTCGTGAAATTCGAGGTTCCGAGGGAACTTTCGGATAAGGTGTACGAGGCAATAGAGATAGCGAAAAACTCAGGGAAACTCAGGAAGGGAGTGAACGAGACGACCAAGTGCATAGAGAGGGGACTGGCCAAGCTCGTCGTGCTGGCCGAGGACGTCACTCCGGAAGAGGTCCTGATGCACCTGCCCGTTCTCTGCAAGGAGAAGAAGGTATTACTGGCGTACGTCCCGTCAAAGCTTGAACTCGGCAAGGCCGCGGGGATCGACGTCGGCACTTCCTCCATAGCCATAGAAGAGGTGGGAGAGGCAAAGACGCTCCTCGTTACGATAAACAAGAAACTGGAAGGACTCGCTTCCGGAAAGAGCGCGGAGAAAGGGGCAGAGCCGAAGGCGGAGGAACCGGAAAAAGAGGCTCCCAAGGAAAAGAAGGAAACCCCGAAAGAAGAGCCCAAGAAAGGGGAAAAGCCCGCGGAGAAAAAGGGACCGAAGAAAGAGGAAAAGAAGGGACCCAAGGCCGAGAAAAAGGAAAAGGGAAAGAAATAGGTGAAAGAGAATGGCAGTGTCGGCTGAAGTGATCCAGGTCCTGGAAAGGCTTGGAGTGAAGGGCGTGACCAGGGTCAGGTGCAAGGTTCTCGAAGGCAGGGACAAGGGCAAGGTGCTCATGAGGAACGTGGTCGGCCCCATCAGGAAGAACGACATAATCCTTCTGAAAGAGACCGAGATGGAGGCATCGGGAAGGATATCCACCAGCTAGGTGATAAGATGAAATGCACGCTCTGCAGGGAAAACATTCCGAAGGGTTCCGGCAAGATGTTCGTGAGGAACGACGGTCGTGTCTTTTATTTCTGCAGTTCGAAATGCCAGAAGAATTTCAGGATGGGAAGGAGTGACAAGAAGCTGAAATGGGTCGGCACTAAGAAGACCGCTTCCCCGAAATGAGCATTTTCCCGTATTTCAGGGCATAGGTAATTACAGTCAGGGCGAATATCACGAAAAAGAACGACGTCCCGTAGCCGGTGAGACTGAAATACGCCGCCAATACCATACCCGTGGCAAGGAAAACCACGTTCTGGGAGAAGTATACCACCTCGTTTGCCCTCATTATCGCGTTAAGGAAAATGAAAATCCCGGCAACGATGAAAGCCAGATACACCATCACGTAAATCTCGTAGGTCTCGGCTATCCCGAGCATGAAGGAGACCAGGATTAACCCCCCGGCGAGGAAGGACATCCAGTTCCCCTTGGGATCGAATATCCCCCCGACGTTGTAGTCCAGATGAGGCATGTTAAATAATTGCCCCGGCTTTTTATAAAGCAAGTATTCTATTTCCGGCAATGTACTTCTTTTTAACGGATTCCGGTATTTCCGGCAGCGGAACCAAATTGGGTTCTATGTTCTCGCACTCTTCGATAAGGGACAGAAAATGGTATCTTGTAAAGTCCTTTTCTAATTTCCATGCTCTTCCCCATCCTTCTTTCCTGATGACCGTTCCCAGATTGCCGAAATAATCGATTGTCGACTTGACTTCAGTAAGAAATGCCCCTAATTTCCTGTAATCATCGTTCTTCCAGGCATTTTTCTTTCCGTTTAAATATTTCTTAATATCTTCAATTATCATTAAAATCCACCGTGAGATCAGCCGCACTCTTCAATAAGGGACAGACGGATCCGGTCGGATATCATCTTCTCCCGCTCCTCGATCATCTCTGTCAGCTCGTGCCATATCATGAGAGATATAATGAGAACCAGATTTAAATTCCTTTCTTTTCCTTGCTCACGGATTTGAGAGCGGATTCATACCCGCCGGGCACTTTGCACATGCTTGGGGCGGATCCGCATCCGACCTCGTATCCCAATATGGGACATTTCCCTACTTGGAGGGATTCCTCTATTCTCTTGAAATCGAAAAATGGA
>CAZEXF010000073.1:0-6312 GCA_964516855.1 uncultured archaeon
CTGCTGGATTTTGCTGAAGCTTTTTGGGTAAAAAGCTTCATGGGAAGCCCCTGTCCTACCAGGCTAGACTATCGGCGCGCTTTTTCTTGTGTTGTCAGTTTATTGTATTATGTAAATAAATTAATTTCAGCGAGTTCATCGTCTCCGGCGGAACATAAACTCCCGTTTCTCTGACATCCGGAGATAAAAATAAAAAACTAAGAAAATCCTTTCACTTCCTCCCTGATACCGTAAATCTCAAACCTTCGGTTTCGCCGGCTGTTTCGCAGGTTTTGCCTCTTTAGGAACACCGGCCTTTTTGGCTTCCGGACTCAGGAAGAGGAGTATCGCTCCTATGAGCACGATTATGTCAAGAGGCGGAAGGAAAGCCGCGATCAGGGCGAATATCGCCGCGCCGTGGAAATCCTTTCCGGTCATCTTTCCAAGAGACTTCCAGACCAGGAAGATCCCTATGAGGCTCACTATCACGATGGCTGCGACCATTCCCATCCAGAGCCCCGCTCCGAGGCCTGCCATTGGCAGGAACATCGAAAAGTAGGCTCCTCCAAGTGAGAGCGCCGCAACGGCACCGATTATCCCCAACACCTTCAGGATAAGGGCGATGATAACCAGAACCTTTCCTATCTTCGCCTCCGTGCTCAAACCCTCTAAATTTAGGTCCATGTTATATTCTTGTGCGGACCTGTTAAAATACTAATGTGCCTGGCCGGGACCTTTTTAAATGCCGCGGAAAATAATTAACCGTGTCAGAATGTTGTGGTCTAAACCCAGGTGCCAGTTCTGCAAGAAGGAGATAGAGAAGGGGAAGGAGATCAAGGCCAGGGTCGAGGTATACGGCCTCGTCGGGAGGCATAAGCGAAACTTCTGCTCGGAGGAGTGCCTGGAGAAGCACAGGATAATGACGGGGCAGCTGATGAAGACGAGAAGACCCAACGTGTGCATGAGATGCCTGAGATGATATATTTACCGGAACAGTAAATCAGAGAATTCCCGTCCTTGATATTTTGAAAGAAAAATAAAAAGCGCTGGGTGCAGGATTTTCGACGAGACCTGACTTCTGGAAGTCAGGAACGAACGCCAGTGAGTGACGTTGACTCCTTTTTCGATCGAGACTTTTTGAAAAAGGCTCGTTTCGAACCTGCGCGTGCAGAGCACACACGGTTAGCAACCGTGCGCCTTAACCACTCGGCCAACCCAGCCCAATGCTCCGGTTTTTCTTGGTATTGTAAACATTTATAAGTTTAGATTATATATTTATTACAAACCATTATTCGAGGTGTTTGGATGGCAATAAATGTGACGAGCGTTTCTTCGACATTCGGAAAAGACGTGTTTACCGCCAGGGGGATGTTCTGCGGCAAAGTGGAGGACGTGGAGTGCGACCTCAAGAGGTTCAAGCTCCGTTCTCTGGTCGTGAGGGCCGCCAAGGAATCGTACATAACCAACATGCTTGGCGACAAGAAGGGCGTAATCATCCCTTTCCCCATGGTCGAGTCGATCGGGGACATCATCCTGATCAAGCACATATCGGTTCCGGCGTCTTCGGAAGAACCGAGGCAGGAAGAGGGAGAGCCCCACGAGCCCGTCAGGCCGGTATGATCCGGTGACAGTGAGCCCGCCCGTGCAGACTCCCTGTTTAAACAGATTTTGAAAGGAGGCCGTAACCTCCCTTTTTTATCAGTATCATGTTCTCCAGCCTGGCCCCGATGCCCTTCCTGTAGATGCCGGGCTCCATGGTAATGACCATTCCCTCTTCCAGGACGTCCCCGGTCTCCTCGTGGACCGACAGGCCGACGCCGTGCCCGAACCGGTGTCGCACCTTATATCCCAGTGCCCTGAAGAGCTCATCATGCAGGCTGTCCAGGTCCTTCACCCTTACGCCGGGCTTAAGCCTCCTGATCATCTCGATGTTTATCACCTTCAGGTCCTCGATCATCTTCCTCCCCTTCACGGTCTTCCCGAACATCCTGGTTATGTCCGAGCAGTAGCCGTTCACCCTGCAGCCGAGGTCGATGAGTATCATGTCGCTTTTCCTGATCCTCCTGCTGTTCGGTTTGTGGTGGATAATCCCGGTCTGGGGGCCAGACGAGACGATGGGGTCGAACGCGGGCTCCGCCCCCTCCAGATAGGTCCGTGCCTTTATCATGTTCGCAACCTCCTCCTCGGTCTTGCCGTACATCTCCCTGGTGACCCTGGAAAGGACCTTCCCTGTGATCTCGATGGCCTTCCGTATCTGGCGGATCTCCCAGGGCTCCTTGACGAGCCTGGGTTTCTTCATTGTCATGCCGGCGGGAACCAGCCTTACCTTCCTGCCCCGGAGGTAGCTGAAGGTCTTCGCGTAGAAAGACCTCTCGTCGTAACCTACCCTTTTGTATGGCCTCAGGACCCTGAGGATGTCCTCCCTTTTCTCCACGTGGACGACCCTGCACCGTGTCTTCGCCTCATTGATCAGGGGGCACAGAAGGAGGGTAGGCCTTCCCCTGAGAGGGACCAGGAGGAGCGGACGGTCGTCCGAAAGGCCCCGGAAGCCGGAGTAGTAAAGGACGTCGTCCGGGTCGGTCAGGAGGCACGCACCGAGCTTCTTCCCTTTCATAAGCCTCGCGAGCTTCCTCCTCCTCGCGGAAAAATCGGGCTTCATGATAATATTTGAATGATAATGGTATAAATTAATCATGAAGATAAGGTACGAGAAGGGGTTCGCGATCGAAAAGGATGCGGATACCATTATCAATTCGGCGAACGGTTACCTCCTGCTCGGGACCGGGGGTGCGGGAAGAATAAGGGAAGCGTCCGGCCGTCTGGACGAACGCGGGAAGAACGAGTATTACGGGATCATGGAGAGGCTGCCCGGCGAGGTGAGGGACTGGTACGGCCTTGTTTTCAGGAAAAGGGGCTATCAGTTGTCTCATGCCCAGCTTTCATGCCTGAAACTGCTGCTGAAAAACGACGGCAGGGGGTACGAGATCGGCTCGGCAGTCCTGGACGAGGACTGGTCAGGGAAGGATGACCGGAAACTGATACACGCGGTCGCTATGTCCTACCGGATTCGGCCTGGAGGGCACGAAAGGATAAACGCGACAGTGGAATCGGTCAGGCGTGCCCTCGGGAACGCGTTCCGTGCCGCCGGTTCAGCCGGATCGGAAAGGATCGCGTGCCCCGTGATGTGCGCGAGAAAGGGATCCGGCGTATCGCCTGAGGCGTCACTGAAAGCCATCGAAGACGTCCTGGAGGGATTCGGCTCCTCTTTCGGGGAAGCCGTCATCTGCTTCGACAACGAATCCACCCGAAGGTACCTGGACCGGGTCGAAGGCAGGCAACATTAATTATAAGCTTCAGTCAAATTCTAAACAGGGGGTATTAGAATGAGCAAGGCTGTCACGATAATCGGGGTGATCATCCTCCTGATCGGCCTGGTCGGCATCGGGGGATGGATATACGCCTACAACCAGGTCTCCGGGATAATGGAGCTCCTTCCGACCGGCGAGCAGATGTCGGAGAGCATGTCCGGGCTCGATTCTCTCCTGCCGAGTCTCGGCGGGATGGTGTCCGTCTTCGGGAGCTTCCTTTCCCAGATCAAGGTCGCGCTGGCGGGGTTCTTCTCGTTCAACATCGTGATCAACGTCGCGATGGTGCTGAACGGGATCGCGCTGGTCATCCTGGGGAAGAAGGAGTGAATGGGGCCGCCGAGAGTTACAGACCGAAGCAGTCGAAGACTGCTTCAAACGCCTTTTGAATTCCCGGAACCTTTCTCAATCCGAAGTCCTTGGAAGCAAGCGCAACGCAGTGGAGCGCAGCTCCTTTTGGCTCGAACCTTTTCCTGAAAAAGGTTCGCTCGAGTCGCCAGCTCCCCGAGCTGGAATGATAGACCACTGCAGGGTTCCCGGATGCTCGCATCCGGAACCTAACTACACTACGGCCCCGTTTTGATTAATATATGTATGAATGCGGGATTTTATAAAAGTGACAGCGGCAATTCGCCTGTTCGGAAATAAAAGCTTAAAAATAACTACTTATAAATAGTTATATGAAAGAGAAGCGCGATCACAGGCTGGTTCACGGGATGAACACGGAAATAAAGGCAGCCGCCATGTTTCTCTGGGATTTGGACGAATGGGTTCCGAAAAACATCGAAAGCGTCAGGAACATGATGATAAAAAATCTCGACTTCAGGGTTCACGTTCCCGGAAAGACCGCGGTTATCAAGGTGCTTGAAAACACTCCGGTGAATTCCGGGCTCATGAAAAAGTCAGGAAAGGGATACGGCTCAAAGGTGCGCTTCAGACTGACCCGGTTCGGAAACGAGAACAGGCACTACGGAGCAAGAAGCCTGCTTTTTTCGGCAAAAAACGGATTCCCCGCTTCAAGGGCATACGGAAAGCCATATGACATACAAAATGGGCATTATTCCAGCGACGTGTACGCAGAAATGCTGAAAGAGATGTGCGAAAACCCGGGGATTAGAGCATTCGCCCTTTTTGAGAAACTGAAAAAAAACGGATCAATGGACAGGCTTGCCGGAGGAAAGGAGGGAAGAAAGCACAAGGACATGTTCAAGTATTACATGGATTTCATGACAAGGGAAAGGGATTGCTTCCCTCCGCTGGTTGCCGGTTACGCCAACCATGACTGGGACTCCGAACTGGACCCGACGGAAGCCGCATCGGCGCTTTACAAGGAGCAGATCATTCCGGACATGCTCTACCTTTCGGGTGACAGGAAAGAGATCGAAAAAAGGAAGCGTGAATCCGAGGATCTCAAGGAAAACGGTGATAGAGGTCTCATCCTGGGGATTGCCGTGAGAAATTATCTCATATCTTCCTCGCAGAGCCAGAGATCCTCGTGCGTTTCAGCCCGGATCAATCTTGACGTAGCCGACTTCGTATACGAAAACGGATCAGCCGACTCCGGGACAATATATGAAGAAGGTGCCTGTTCGGAAGGAGAAAGGGTTGTCAGCAGGGAAACCATAAGAGTCGCGATGAATGACATGGAAGTCAAGGGCGTCCTGTCGTCTTCTTTCAGAATAAATCCCAAGGGCGGTGACAAGAAGACATACAGGATGACAAAAAGGTTCAGAGACTGGTACGGTTCAAACAGGGGGAGGCAGCTTCCTAACAAATATTCCCCGGGATTTTCGTTCTTCTGAGCTAGGCGTACTCGTTCTTCACGACGTATTCGCTCTTAACGGAGTATTCGCTTCCCATATCCCGGTCCTCTGAGACGTTCACCCCGTATTTGTCTTCCCCCGGATCTTCCTCACGGACCGTTTCGCTCTTGACCTGGATATTGAACGTGTCGTAAGGCGGGGGCAGGTACGCCTCTGTCAGGGAAAAGGAGTCGAATCTCCAGACGACGTCCCTTGTATTCAGGTCGATGCAATAGTAATGGCAGTCCCAGCAGGAAAAACAGACCCTTCCCCCGGATATGACCGGCGTGTCGAATATCACTCCCCCGGCCCGGAACCTCCATATCTCCTTCCCTTCAAGGTCCAGGCAGTAGAGGTTGTTGTCCTCTGACCCGAAGTATACCCTTTCGCCGTGTATCGTGAGGTTCGCCACCAGGCATTCCGCCCTGAACCTCCAGATCTCCTTCCCCTCCTTGGAAAGGCAGTACACTATCCCGTCCCTGGACGGGAGATAAAACCTGTCTTTGTGCTTCACCACCCTGCCGGAATTGCCGTACTGCCCGGTCCTGAACCTCCACCTCATTTTCCCCGATTCCGCGTCGACCGCGTACATGTAATTGTCAAAGGATCCGAAAAAAACGACCCCGTCGTGAACGGACGGTATTGCGAAGAGCTGCACGTGGTCGCCCGCCCTGAACCTCCAGATCTCCTTTCCCTCCATGTCCGTGCAGTAGAAATACCCGTCGAAGGAGCCGAAGTAGACCCTGTTCTCATGCACGACCGCCCCGGTGCCTATCTCGTGCCCTGTCCTGAACTTCCATACCTCCTTCCCCGAAGCTATGTCGACGCAGTAGAGGTAACCGTTCCTGTCCCCTATGTATGCCCTGTCCCCGTTAGCGTAAGCCGGCCTCCACGTCTCGCTCGATGTCTGGAATTTCCACAGGAGTTTTCCCGATCCCTTTTCAAAGCAGTAGAAATGCCTGTCATAGGATCCGATGAAGACCCTCTCCCCGAGAACGAAGGGGGTTCCCACGATCCGGTCGTTTGTCCTGTACGTCCACATCAGCTTACCGGTGGCGAGATCGAGGGCGTAGAAGTTTCCGTTCAGGTCCCCGAAATAAGCAACTCCCCCCTCAGAGACCGATCCGCAGATCGATCCTCCCTTGCCAAGCTTCCATGCCCTGTCG
>CAZEXF010000074.1:0-6196 GCA_964516855.1 uncultured archaeon
CTCGGAGGCGCCCCTCGAGAGGGAGGCCGCTATTCCGGTTATCAGGCCTGCCAGGGCTATTCTCCCGGTGTTCTGGAAGGCGAATGTGAATCCGGCCAGGGCTCCCGTCAGTTCGACCAGGGCGTCGTTCAGGCCGAGGACTATCGAGCCCACGTAGCTGAGCCTCTCCTCGTTTATCATGTCCAGGAGCTTCTTCTCGTGGCCGTCCTCCTCCTGCTCTATCGCTGCGGCCTCAGGTACAAGGGGGGCTATCTTATTGTACTGCTTCTGGGCGCTCTCCTCCCCGTTCTCCATGAGCTTGAGGCCGAAGGTGATCCCGAGAATCCTTGAAATGACGTAGTATTTCCAGAGCATCCATCTGGAGGGCTCCACGTCCTGACCGGTGTATTTCCTGAAAATTTCGTAATGCCTCCTCTCGTCATTGGAGATGGTCTTGAGGATCTTGCGGTTGTGTTCGTCCTTCACGGAACGGGCGAGCCTCTCGTAGATGTGGTGTTCGGTTATCTCGTTCCTCTGGAACTTCAGGATCTTCTTTTTCAGCTCCGGATCGGATATCTTTCCCGGCATGATAAAGATTGGATAACGGCAGACTTAAAAGGTTTCGTTCGATCTATAATTAATATGTCTTTTCTCAGGGATTCGGACGTCAGGGAGATACTGAGATTGATAGCGAATAGTAAGGAGATCGGATTCAAGGTCAATGATCCCTATAAACACGAAATGGGAATCGGGGAATCTGATCGTAGTTACAGGTTGTTCGACAAGGTCTATCTCGTTGGCGGTATGAATGTTCATGTCGAGATGGAGCTGGGCAAGAAACTGGGTTCAGAGGGAAAGGAGACGAAGTACATAGTAACGCCGAAAGAAAATGAAAAATATGAAAAAAAGGCCGGGAAAACCCCGATAAGAGCTGATTTTTCGGGACCGGAACACGTTGAAGGGCCCCTGGTGGACAATCCGGATGACAATGACCTGACGACCGCCAGGGTGAAAACGGTCCTTGCCGAGTATACGGAACTGGATCTCAAAAAATTCGATTCCCCGGACTGGATCGGATTCGTGGAAGAGCTGATAAAAACGTTCGGCGTGGAGACATCTTTCTTTTCTGACGGGTACGTTGATCCTCCGGGTTACATCGAATCGACTCAGAGGGAGATGGTCTTTTCGAAAGTGGTCAAGGTGGACGGCATCGAGTCGGTCAATGAAATATCAAAGGCGGTCTTTTCCGTCCATGCCGCAGGATCCGTCCTGAGAGACGCCTTGAAGGGAAGGACGGATGATCTGGTCGAGAAATATCTGATCAGTTCCCAAATCTACAAGAATTTCCAGAGAATGGAGGAAATGAGAAAGAAGTTGAATAAAAATTTGGATTCCCGGTCCGGATGAATTGTCCGCATTTTTTAACCCCTACAAACGCATTCATCCCTTCTCCATGATTTATTATTCCGCAAGGGCAAAAGTATATTTAGGAAGGTTTTTATGGAGAAAAAGGGATTCGTTCTGGTGGACACCCCCGGGAAGCTGAGGGAGGCCGCGGAGGAATGGGGGCACTCGAAGGATTTCGCGGTGGACACCGAGAGCGAGAACAGCATGCACCACTACGGGACTTACGTTTCTCTGGTCCAGATATCGGACGGGAGGAAGACCTGGATAGTGGACACGATAAGGATTAAGGAGATCGGCCCGGTGATCAGGCTGCTGGAGGACCCCTCCAAGGAGAAGGTGTTCCATGATCCGGACTTCGACATCCGTATCCTCCGTTACCAGTACGGGTGCAGGCCGAGGAACATTTTCGACACCCAGTTCGCGGCCATACTGGCGGGGAAGAAGGAGATCGGGCTCCAGCCCATACTCAGGGATTACTTCGGGGTGGAGAAGCAGAAGAAGTACCAGAAGGCGGACTGGACGAAGAGGCCGCTTTCCAGGGAGATGCTGGAATACGCGGCGGGGGACGTCCACTACCTCCTGGAGCTGAGGGACATCCTGAAGGGGGAGCTGAAAAGACTGGGAAGGCTGCAGTGGGCCGAGCAGGAGTTCAGGAGCCTGGACCGTTCAGACCTCGTTTTCAGGATCCCCACCTACCAGGACGTGAAGGGGGTGGCGGAGCTGACGCCGGAGGAACTCTCCGTCTTCAAGCAGCTCTACAAGCTGAGGGAGAATGTGGCCAGGAGGCTGGACAGGCCGGTCCATTACGTGATGAACAACAGGCTTCTGAAAAGGCTGGCGATGAATCCACCGTCATCCGAGAAGGGATGGAATTCGCTGAAGGGGGTCCATCCGATCGTCAAGAGGAGGCCGGGGATGTTCATGGATGCCGTCCGGGAGGCCGGGAAGTCGGCCATAAAGATGCCCCCGAAGGCGAGGAAAAGGATGACGGAGGAGCAGAAGAGGGCCGTGGGCAGGCTGGCCGAGGACAGGGCGGCCCTCTCGGAGGAGCTGGGGATACCGGCCCACATGATCCTTTCCAGGGCCCAGATGAGGGACATAGCGGTCAGCGGGAACCTGGGCTCCCTGATGTCGTGGCAGAAATACCTCCTGAAGGGATTCCACAGGAGGAAGAAGGGATGATTTCCGGATTAGTGTGAATTATCGGAAAATATAGCGCCAAAGAAGATGCTCCCCATCATTCAAGTAGTTTTTCCATTTCGAACATGAACTCCTTTGCCCTTTTCAGGGAGGTAAGTGCTTTGGAACGTCTTTCGACCTTATTTGTCTTGTACTGGATGAAGCCTCTCTTCTTTCTCTCAAAGTCGAACGATTCCAAGAGGTTGTCGGCCCTTATTCCAGCCAATGCCACATCACGGATCTCCTCATAGCTTTCGAGCAGGCTTTCAGCAAGCTTTTTCCTTGTGAAAACGATCATGGCATCTGCGGTCACTTTATGGGAAATTTTATACCCCACCTTATATCCCATACTGTACAGAACCGCGTTTGCAATGTAATACATCGAGTAGTAGGAGGTCACGATGACCCAAAGATCGGAAACATCATGCTTTGCGATGAAATTCGACACTTCCAGGCTCTCTTTTGCGTTGTTTTTCAGAACCCTGAAGACTATTCCCTCGAATTCCGCCTTCATCAGAAGACCTTCTTCGATATATCCCCTTACATTCGCTTCAGCTTCCCTTATTCTCTTTTCACCCAGCATTTTCCATCAGCCTGTAATAGTCCTCGATCCCGAAAAGGATAACGTTCTTTTTGACGGCTTCCGAGACCACGGTCTGCTCCCTTGTCCTGAGCATGGCCGAGAAATCCATGTAGGTCGTGTGCGTCATATGTATGTCAAAAGGAAGGAGTTCGAGCTCGTTCTTTACCCTCTCCGGTTCGTTCGTTATAAGAAGGAGGTCTATGTCCGATTGCTTTGACTGCGCCTTTTTTGCATGGGAACCGAAAAGAAGGAGTATGAATTGCGCATTTATCCTGCCCAGACGGTTGTGCATTATTCTGAAATTCTTGTTTTTCAGCAGCGCTTCCCTTCTTTCATATTCGACCAGGTATACGGAATGGTTGAATTTTCCGTTGAACGAGCAGAGGGATATGTTCCCCTTCCTGTCAAGCCTTATGATTCCCTCCCCTTCGAGCTTTTTCACGTTTTCGTATGCAGTCTTGTAGTTTATTTTCCTGAGTCTGGATATTTGCCTTATGCTGTATTCACTGTCCCGGTTCTCTATTAATAATCCGAGTATGTTCAGTTTTTCATTACCCATATTGTACCATAATATTATGGTTTTAAACCATATATAAATGTTTATGCCTGATCCCGGACGGGAACGACCCTCGTGCCTGCCATCCTGTCACCGAGCCTGAGCCCCTTTTTCGTGAGTATGATCAGGAGGAAGCCGACAAGATAGAAGAAAAGCCCGTCAACGAACCTCCCGAGGGTCCTCAGGTAGGCTTCACGGTAGGTGATCCCCTTCCCCTTTGAAGTGACGACCCTGATCCCCGTCATCCGCTTCCCGATCGTCCGGCCGGAGGAGCCCTCCAGGAAGGTGAAGTAGGCGAAGGATATCAGCTGGGCCAGGACGAAATAGGTCCAGAAGAGGAGCTGCTCCCCGTTCACCGCCTCCCAGAAGCCGGTGGTGGCAGAGGTGACGACCATGCCCGTCCCTACGAATATGGATATTATCGCGAGTATGATGTAGATGGCGAAATGGTCTATCACCAGGGCTATTATCCTGGACCTGAGGAGGGCGTCCTTCATGATATATATTATCAGGGGATGGGTATTAAAGATTCGGCCGGTAAATTTCAAACCTAATATAATAAAATTACCAATATTCTATCAGGTGCGGATGAAATGGTGATCGAATACTCCATAGTTCTCGTGATTCTGGTGGCGTTGTCGGCGTTCTTCTCCGGGACCGAGATAGCGATGTTCTCCCTCTCGGAGATCAAGGTCAGGAAGCTGGTCAGGGGGAGGAAGAGGGGGGCCAAGACGCTTGCGAAGCTTAAGGAGGACCCCCACAGGCTGCTGACGACCGTTCTTATCGGGAACAACCTGATCAACATACTGGCCGCCTCCATAGCCACCGTGCTCTTCACCGACCTTTTCGGGTCGTCCGGGGTGGGGATAGCCACGGGTATAATGACCTTCGTGGTCCTGGTTTTCGGGGAGATCACCCCGAAGACGTATTTCTACCAGAACGCGGAGAGGATGGCCAGGCTGGTCGCCAGGCCCATATGGATACTGAGCATAGTCCTTTATCCCGTGATAGTGTTCGTGGAGGGTATAAGCGGCGGTATCCTGAGGCTGCTCGGAAAGAGGAGGAAGAAGGAGTCGATAAGCCAGGAGGAGATAAGGGAGGCCCTTTCCTTGGGCGCGAAGGAGGGGGTCATACAGAGGGACGAGGAGGAGATGATACACAACATCTTCGAGTTCGGGAGCACGCTGGTGAGGGAGGTGATGACCCCGAAGAGGAAGATGTTCGCCCTTTCCTGCAATATGCAGCTGGGGCAGGCCATGGGAAGGATACTGGAGAAGAAGTATTCGAGGATCCCCCTCTACAGGGGAAGCAGGAAGAACATAGTGGGGACGCTGAACGTCAGGGACATGCTGAAGTACATAAGGAAGCAGAGTTTCGACACGAGGCTGGAGCAGATAATGGGACCGGTCATGTACGTGAAGGAGGACCGGAACATCGACCTCCTTATGGACGACTTCAGGGAGTCCGGGATGCACATGGCGGTCGTGATGAGCAGCAAGAACGAGGTCAGGGGGATCGTTACGCTGGAGGATCTCCTGGAGGAGATAGTGGGCGAGATATACGACGAGCCCGACATCGGGAGGGAGCAGATAAGGTTCATAGACAGGAAGACGGCGATGGTGAACGGGGACATGCTGGTGAAGCAGCTGCAGCAGGAGATAGGGATCCCCCTGAGGAGCGACAAGGCGACCATTTCCGAACTCGTGTCGGCCAGGTTCGAGGGGAGGCCGAAGAAGGGGGACAAGATCAAGCTGAAGAATTTCATAATCAAGGTTTCGAAGGTCGGCAAATACGACCCCTCAAAGGTGATCAGGATAAAGATCACCAAGAGGAGGGGGAAGATAAGGAGGAAGTAGCATGGCCAGGAAACACAGGACCGAATTCTGGAAGAACGTGAGGGAGATAATAAACTCCTCGGACGTCCTGCTGGAGGTGCTGGACGCCGCCCGTCCGGAGGAGACGAGGAACCCGGAGTTCGAGAAGAAAGTCATCGGGAAGGGGAAGATACTCCTGTTCGTCGTGAACAAGTGCGACCGGACCGGCATGAGGGAGGCGATGGAAAGGGCCGGGGATCTCAGGCCCGTGGTCTTCGTCTCCGCGAGGGACCGGAAGGGCATAAGTAACCTCCGGTCGATGATCATGACGCTCTCGAAAAGGAAGGGGACCGGGGAGCCGGTGGTCGGGATATTCGGGTACCCGAACGTGGGGAAGAGCGCCGTGCTCAACGCCCTGAAGGGGAGGAAGTCCGCCGGGGTGGCGGGGGAGGCCGGATATACCAGGTCGCTCAGGCACGTCAGGGCCGGGAGGATGATCCTGATCGATTCCCCGGGGATCTTCCCGCACGGGGAGGTGGACACGGTCAAGCACGTCAGGATAGGGGCCAAGAACCCGGACAAGATAAGGAACCCCCTGCTCGTGGCCGAGAGGATAATAAAGGAGGGGGAAGGGAAGGTGGAGAGGCATTACGGCGTCCGGAGGCACGACGATCCCCT
>CAZEXF010000075.1:0-3050 GCA_964516855.1 uncultured archaeon
CCGTTGAATTATACCGGTCGAAATCCCCGAAGCTCCCGTCCGGCAGCGGGTTCCCGTCCTTGAGCCACTCGAGCCAGACGTCCTGTATGGGGAAGCTGCCGTTGATCACGGTGACGTTTATCAGCACCGAGCTTCCGGTGTAAATTCCTGTCTGCGGCGTGGGTTGTTCGAACCATATCTCATTGTTGCTCGTTTTACCGGTCCTGCAGCAGATCTTTGTCTCTCCCGAAAGGAAATCCTCCGTCTCCTGCGAGCAGTTGTATACGTGCTTCCCGTGTCCGTGGCCGCTGTCGTACAGTATCACCATGCATTCATACCCTTCGCCCGGATCGCAGGTGAAACCCGGATTCCCCGTGTGACCGCAGAGTATATCACTTCCGTCCGATCCGATCACCGCCTCCCCTGTGAATCCGGATCCCGAATAATCCGCAGTCTCCATGTGTGCATTGTGATCGTCCGATTCTCCCATTACGTTGTCCAGCAGGAGGAATGTGGTATGATGTGAATAGGATTCCCCGTATCCGATGGCAGCCCCGTCGTCCGAGCAGCAGAGCAGGTAGTCGTAATTAGGGTCGTCGGCACCCGGAAGACCCGCATGCGTGTTATACGTCCTGTCATAAAGCCCCAGCAATGCAGCCTCGGAGGGGGAGCAGGAAGGTTTTATCCCGCAGGCCAGTTCCGCACCCGCGGGATTGCCGAGAAAGGGGACTGAAAAAACAATGATTGTGATCAGCAGAACATACACAGACCGTGAAGCACGTTTCGACATATATAACAATTATGAACAGATCAATAAATATATTGAACCTATTTAAGGAATCGTCCCAATCAATTAACATGGTCCCGGAAAACAGTCCGTATTTTGCGAAAAGGATTCTCACCGTGATTGTCATCGTCATCTTCCTGGGCGCGGTTTCATATTTTCTGATTTCCTTCCAGGGAACGGGAGACAGTATTTCAGACAGAGACAGGGAACTGTACAAACAAGCGCTACTTGAAAACGACCTGAATCTCTGCGGCCGGATTTCATTTGAGGATCTGAGGGATTCGTGCACCGAAACCCTTGCCCCCTCCGATGAAGGAGAAACCCCTGCTTCTGAGCAGGAAGCGAGCGACCGGAGATATTATAACGACGCTCTCCTGAACGGCAACATCGCTCTTTGCGACCAGATCTCTGAGGAAGAACTTAAGGAATCCTGCATCGCTGACCTCACCCCAGAAGAGGCTGATCCGCAGGAGCAGGCGGACATGGAAAACTTCGAGCAGGCGCTACTCGAGTCCGATAGCTCCTACTGCGACCTGATCGCGGATCAGGAGCTCAGGGATTCATGCCACGAAATCGTCGGATAGGGATTTCAGGCTTTTTCTGAATTGTCCAGGTTAAATATTTATAGGGGTTGGGACAAAATAATTATTAATAATCATCATTAATAATCATCATTGTTACTTACTAGTTGGGGTGTTAATGAAAAACAACAATTTTACTGAGAAAATACTGGACATTCTCAAGAAGCACGGATACGGCCTTACGATCGAGGAGATATCGAGATTCTTGGACATCAACCGTGCCACGGCCTCCAAATACCTTGCAGTCCTTGAAGCCGGGGATCATGTACTGATCAGGGAAGTGGGTAAGGCAAAGCTACATTACATAAAGAGCAGGGAGATGGAAAGATGGCTGAAGTGAAGTCCCAGCCCCGGACAGTGACAGGAATCTCATTACTGGTTATAATTCTGGTTTTGCTCTCGGCGTATATATCAGTCAGCGAGGAAAGAAGCCTCCTGATAATCGATACCCAGAGCTACCCGGATGTTGGCAAAAACTGGACAGTCAGGTTCAACACGACAGGAGAGGGAGACCTCTACATACGTGTAGCTGAGGGTACTTCATGGAATGAAAGCGAAGGGAATGACCTGAAATTCCTGGAGGCCAGATGCGGTGACATGATTCTTGAACATGAATGGATGGATAGCTCAGTCTACATACCGAACTATTCCTGCGAGGGCACCGGATACGAGACAAGCAGGGTACTAACTGCCGGAAAGCACACGCTGGAATTCGATTTCGGGAGCATCCTCGGGTATGCAAGGAACGAGGCAGGTCTCCCGAAGGTAATTCTTCTGAGGGGAGCGGCAGGGAATGCCGACTCAACAACAGACATAGAAGTCACGTGGTCAACCGAGGACAGGGTGGACAACGACAACTTCTTCCACCCATCGGGATCAGACACCCAGAGGGTCATGGTCAAGGAGGACGGCATATACAGGGTAAGCTACGGGCTTTATATAACCACGAATACCTCGGACAACAGATACCAGAGCGTGGCAAAGGTATATGTGGACGGATCCGATTCCTACAAGTGCTATTCCTCCGGATACAACAGGGGAAGCCCATCGTCAGGAGGAGGAACCTGCTACGATCTTGTATCGAAAAGTGAATGCCTTCTCAACCTTTCTGCGAACCAGAACATAAGCGTGGCTACCGTGAGGGTCTCCAGTGACAGCGGGACAAACCCATCGATTCAGGCTTCACAGAGCTGGCTTCATGTTCAGAAACTGGACGACCCCCGGGCAATCCTTCTCAGGGACACCGACGCCTTGGATGCGTTCGACGGAACGACAGACGGTATAGACATCACCTGGAACACGGAAGAACAGTCTGACCCGATCTATAATCACAGCTCGGATTCTGCCGAGATCCAGGTTCTTGAATCCGGATTCTACAGGCTGACGTACGGCGTGGGAATCACCAAGGGAGACAACAACAGGGCATCGGCCTTCGGAAAGATCCAGCTCAAGCCGGAGGGAGGGTCATTTGCTGACATCCCTTACGGATGGAGCCACATAAACCAGAGGGGAACGGACACGTGCCGGGACGCGGCGGTCTCGGCATCAACAATCCTTAATCTATCGGTGAACGACACGGTAAAGGTGCTGGTGGGCAGGGCTTCTTCTGTCGATCCCGGTGCCCAGACCCTGGTCGGCGGGAGGATGCATTTCGACATGGAATATCTCGGAGATTCTGTAGATGCCAATGTTCTGACCTTTTA
>CAZEXF010000075.1:3060-6129 GCA_964516855.1 uncultured archaeon
GAAATGACGACTTGGATCCGGGTCCATTCAACCAGACATGGGATTCAAACGACTACAACGGGTCTGACTTCCTGTTTGAGGATGACAGCGAAGAGATAACCGTCCTGAGGTCCGGCCTTTATCACGTATCCTACGGGATATACACAGAAAGGAGTTCTGGATCACAGAGGTTCGAGTGGATGACGAAGCTGCTCCTCAACGGGACCGAGCAGAACGTGTGCTACGGAAGCGGATACAACAGGGGCGATCAGGGGACGTACGACAGCTACACGGGAGGCTCTGAATCCAGCTGCTTCATCGAACTGAATGCCAGCGACAGGCTGACCATACAGAACGAAAAGACTTCTGACGGGTCCGACCAGACCATACCGACGGCAGGGAACAGGATATACCTCACGATTCAGAGCATGGACTACATCTCGGGTCCTGAGCTGGAGGCTGAAGGATACCTGCATGAGACCATGATATTTCCCGGATATACCGCACTGATGGAAGGCAACTGTTCGGAGATCAACAACATAGAAGCCGGCAACGTCTCGATAATCATTCAGGACAACAGCTCAGGCATTTGGAGCGAAACGCCGGAAAGCGATACTGATGTTTATGCGAATGTCACTTCCTATCCAATCGGTTCGCTGGACGGCAATTCCTCGGTCAAATATCACTTTTTGATCACGGCTCTGGAGAACGGTACATATTTTTTCAGGATTCAGTGCAATTCCTCAAACGCGGCAGAGGCCAATTCAATCCTTTCTGAACTCTTAGTCGATTATCCGCCGTTCTGGTCGGAATTGGGCAATAATGATTCCAACCCTTCGACGGAGGATGACGTTCGTTTCTATTCCTACTGGGAGGACACAGACGGACTCGATTCATGGATATTCTCTTGGAATGCAACCCTGACGGACACATGGGAAAACCACACTTACGATTCTTTCACGGGGACAGGCAACTGGTCGAACCTTACCCTGACCATACCGACTCATTCCGCGGGAAAGACGATCGGGTACAGGTTCTATTCCAATGATTCCGTAGGTTTGATGAACATGACGGATGTCGAAACATTCAACGTCCAGTTCGAGTCAGACCTGGAGAACCCGAAGATAAACGGTTTCAACGCCTCCCCTTGGTACGAGGGACTGGGGCAGAACGTAACCATAACCGCGAACATATCCGACAACATCGCGGTGAATCCAGACTCGGTTTACGCCAACGTTACGGACCCCGAGGGAGGATGGGAAAGGCTGAACCTTTCGTATGTTTCGGGAGACATTTTTGAGGGCACCTTTGACAACACATGGAAAAACGGAAATTATTCCTTCTGGATATACGCGGAGGACACATCGGCCCTGGCGAATGACACGTCGGATGATCCAAAGGAATTTTCCATCACGGCAAATGCCTCGATCATCCTCTCTACAGAACACGATTCTTACGGGCCAAACCAGAACGTCTCCCTGGGGTACGTGGAAAGCTGGTGGAACATCTCGTGGCCATACAGAAAGGAGATCACGCTGGATAACACAAATAACCCCCTCGATCTCTCTGATTACCAGGTCAGGGTAAACGTTTCATGGGACACCAACATCGATTCCGACTTCCAGGATATCCGCTTTTCCTGGCTGAATGAAACCAGCGGTGAGGAAGAGAAGCTGAATTACTGGGTGGAAAAGGAGGTTTCGGGGGGATGGGCAATGACATACGTCAGGGTACCGGAGATTCCCGGCAGCGATAACGCAACCATCTACATTTATTACGGCAACACGGAAGCCATCAACGAGAGCAACGGGACGAGCACGTTCTTCTTCTTCGACGATTTCGAGGAGTGGTACGGATGGTCCGACCTGGGATCGGGAAGCTGCGAGCAGGACACCACGGAATTCGGGTTCGGGACGCTCCAGAAGACGACGGCAGACGATTCCAGCGGCTGCTCCAAGGATTCCGGTTACACGGCCTCCGACTTCAGGTATCTGTCGAGGAGGCAGAGGCAGAGCGGCGGCGACCAGAGCGGGGCATACGACCGTTACGGATTCGAGAACTCGACCTATTACGGTTATACGTTCTACATTCAGGCCCATGTGGCGGATTCAGGAAACTTCGGCTTCGAAAGGAGGGAGTCGAGCTCCTCTGGACAGACCTACGCGACTTCATTCACCCATCCCTACGACAACTGGTATTACACCCAGCTGACCAAGAACAACACGTGGCTCGAATCCTACGAATACAATGATGACTATTCTCTGATCGGTAATGTCAGCTCCGAGGACGTATACGTCGACAACTTCGACACAGTGACGGTCAGGGGCGGGCATGATTTCTTCCTGGATTACGTTGCCATCGGTAACTACACCGACCCCGAACCCTCGCTTACCTGGGGGGAAGAGGAGACGTATGAAATAAGCACGGTGCTGAACAACACGGGAAACCTCAACATTTCAGGTTATCTGATCATGCAGATCCGCAGGAACTCCACGGATGAGGTGGTTTCCACAAGGATCAACGACACAGATTCAGGCACGATGAGGACGGTGCCAGCGGGATCAGAGCTGGATATCGCAAAAATATTCAACGCCAATGCCTGGAACACCTCAAACAACTCGACGGGTTATTATTACGTATATGTGATGTTCACCGACCCCTGGGGAAACGTCCTGCAGAACGGGACATCTGACAACATTACGGGAAGCTATGTTTTTTACATAGACAATGACGCTCCCTATTATACGGATTTCGGATCAAACGTTTCGAACCCCCAGCCCCAGGACCACGTGAAATTCTACGCATACTGGAACGATTCGGGTTCACTTTCTTCCTGGACCTTCCAGTGGAACGTCACGGGAGTGATGGAGAACAACGGATCCGGTTCCTTCACCTCGACGCCGGGCTGGTCGAACGTCACGAGGGAGATACCCTCCAGCATGGAAACCAGGCTCATCACTTACCGAATAATAGGATATGACGTTGACGGCAATTCAAACACGACGATCACAAAGAACTTCACGGTCCAGGACATGACCCCTCCCTCTATCAGCTCCGAGCAGGCCATCCCCCAGATGATCAACCGCTACG
>CAZEXF010000076.1:0-6089 GCA_964516855.1 uncultured archaeon
CCTTGGAACTGTAAGGTTTAAACCCCTTTCATCACTTGGCCGGATCTCGAAGTTTCATCCCTTCATTCTTCCGTCTTTACTGCCTTATCCTCCTGTTCCCTTTCCTCCAATTTCTCCTTCAATTCCTTAATCTTCTTCTTGAGTTCGATCATCCTGAGCTCCCTTCCGACGGAAATCCTGTTGAACCTTTCGAGCTCCTTGACCTTGGATTCCAGCTCCTCTTTCGATTTCTCCAGTTCTCCTGTCTTTTTCTGCAAATCCTTTACCAGTTTGTTTATTTCGGTCACGTCCCTCATGACAAGAACATAACCCAATAAAGAACCGCTATCCTTCATCAGTGATCCGTTTATCGAGACGTCCATGGTTTTTCCGTCCTTCGTTGAAATCCGCGCCTCCCTGTTCTCCAAGTAATCGCTCCTTTCTATTTCTCCCGTTATCTCTGAATCCAGCCCTCTTCTTTTGAATATGACGCTCAGGGGTTTGCCGACGATCTCCCCTTTTTCGTAGCCCAGGGCCCTTGGCGTGGAATCGCTCACCAGCGCGATCCTTTTCTCTCTGTCAGCGATCACGAGATAATCGGCCATCGTGCTTATGATTTTGTCCGCCGCGATCTCGGGCGTTATTGCCATGAGCCTGTGTTTCGTCATCGCGTATGCTATTATCACCGCCATGAGGGTCGAAAGCATTGAGGTCAGGGGGATCATTTCGAATTCGATGGCAGGAATGATCGTCTCTGTCAGGATCCCGCCTGCAAGGGGTATGCTTACGGAAATTATCAGGAGCTTTGTCTGTATCTTCTCTATCGTTGAGGGTGCTCTTGAGCGGAACCGGTAACAGATCAGCAGGCCCGCGAAGACGTACAGGACTATGTATAGTGCGGCCGGAAGGTACAAGATTCCGCCCGTGACCGCATAACCCCAGTACTTCATTTCCATCGGCCCTGAAATGAGGTCTGTTCCCATATTGACCAGCTCGAAAAGAAAGGCCGGTGCATAGATTAAATAAAGTTTCTTGCTTTTCTCCAGCCTGTTTTTTGTGAAAACCAGGAAGAAATGCAGCAGGAGAGGGGGGACAAGCGTGCTGCCGACTGTTGAGACCTTTTCGAAATAGAAAGCCGTTTCGGCATCCGGGGCTGCAAAAGTGAGGGCATTTCCCAGAGACCAGACCGCCATCGAGAACGCAAATAAGGCATACAGCCTGTTCAATTTTTCCCCGGAGGCTTTCCGAAGAACATAGAACAATAGAAGCATGTTCGCGAAAAAACCCGCCATTGGCAAGAGGAAATAAAGATTCATTTCTTACCTGCCTTATCCTAAGGTCGCCTTTCCTTCAATTTATCCT
The DNA here is from genome assembly GCA_964516855.1 of uncultured archaeon. GTDB lineage: Archaea > Aenigmatarchaeota > Aenigmatarchaeia > QMZP01 > QMZT01 > CAZEXF01. Next base: position 1,342 of record CAZEXF010000076.1, read on the forward strand.
CCAGTTCCCTTATTCTCTTCTTGAGCTCGATCATCCTCAGTTCCCTTCCCACACCGAGCTTGCTGAATTTCTCCAGCTCATCCGCCCTCGTCTTCAGCTCCTCCTCTCTTATTTTCCTTTCCGTTATGTCCTTGTCCACCCCCCTGTAGCCGAGAATGTTCCCCTTCTCGTCGGTGATCGGTGTGCCGTTGGTCAGGAGGCAGACCTTCCTCCTGTCCTTCCTCACGTTCCAGTTCTCCAGGTCGGTTATGGGCTTCTTTTTTGACATGGTCTCCTGGAACACCTTCCTGACCCTGTTCGCCTCCTCCTTTTCCATCAGATCGAAGGGGGTCTTCCCTATTATCTCTCCGGGGGAATAGCCCATTATCTCCTTCACCTTCCCGGAGGCGAAGGTGTATTTACCGTCCCTGCCGACCTCCCATATCCAGTCCGCGGAACTCATGAGTATGTCGTTGAGTCTCTTTTCGGATTCCCTGAGTTCCTTCTCGACCCTTTCCCGGTCGGACACGTCCCTCAGTATTATCAGGGCCGCCTTCTTTCCCATGTAGTCGATTATCTGGGAGTTTATCTCAAGGGGTATCCTTTTCCCGTCCTTTTTCCTGATGACGAGACTTAGGTTCGGACTCCCTTTCCCGGAAAACCTAAGGGCCAGGCTCTTCACGGCAATGGCCTTGCTCTTGGTGTCAAGGATGTTGGTAAGGAACAGATTCTTTCCTATAAGCTCTTCCTTGCTGTAGCCGCTCAGCCTTTCCGCCTCCCTGCTGGATTCGAGAAGCGTGCCTTTCATGTCGAGGATGACCGCGGCATCCGGCATTTCCCCGAAGATGTTGCGGAATTTTTCCTCGCTCTTCCTTATGTCTTCCTCATTTTTCCTCTGCTCTGTGATGTCATATCCGGTGATGAGAATCCCGGTCATTTTCCCGTTCTCGTGGACGGGCGTCGACGCTTCGGAGATTCTGAATGTTCTCAATCCGCCGGATTTCTCCTTCACCTCGACCTCCATTGCCTTCTGTGGCCTGCCGAGGAATTCCTGGGCAAGGGCATAAAGCGCCTTCTTAATTGAACCCTTCGAGAGGAAATTGGCAACGGATTTCCCGACCACCTCTTCCTTCCCGTATCCAAGTTTTTTCAGGGTGTTGTTGTTTATGAACAACACCTTTCCGGACCTGCTGAGCACGAGTATCATCTCCTGCGTGCCTTCGAGCAGGAACCTGTATTTCTCCTCGCTCTCCCTGAGTTCCCTCTCCATGTTCTTTCGTCCGGTTATATCCTCTACCATCCCGAAGACTATCTTTTTACCATCGATATCGACCACGTTCGTGGTGATTTCAACTATTCTTTTGCTACCGTCCTTCCTCTTCAGCATGAATTCGTCAGGTCCGGTGGGTTTTCCCGCCCTGTTCATCGCGAGCAGCTTTGTTGCCCTGAGCATGTCCTTTGGTGAAAGCAGATTCAGCTTCAGGAAATTCTTTCCCACGATTTCTTCACGTTTATATCCTATTATTTCCTCGGCCATCCTGTTTCCATACAGGAATGTCCCGCTGAAATCGCTGCAATAGATCCCCGTGGGGATCTTATCCAGAACCGATGCGGGAATTTCCCCCGAAAGCATTCTTTCTGCCCCTTTTTCTGCCATAATTCAGCACCTGAAAGGCTAATTCACCTCGACAACATCGTCCACGAACATGTTGAGGTCCTTTATGATATCGGTTTTCATGTCACCCCTGAGAGAGATGAGTATGCCCTTCGACCCCGTCTCCCGGAACATCGAGACTATGGAATGGGCGAACCTGACGACGCTCGAGGATCCCTCGTAAACCATGAGCGTGGAAAGTGAATCGAATATGGTGGACTCTATCTTCCCGGTTTTTATGACCTTCTTCATCACGATGTTTATCTCCGTCAGGGCCTTGGGAGAGGAGACGTATATGACCTGACCTTCCTCTTTCCTTTTCTTGCTTATGCAGTCTATGAAGAAGAATTTCTTCAGGTTTATACTTTCCTTTTTGAAATCCCTCGAGAGGGTTTCGTAAGGCTTGTTCAGTGACACGTAGCATATCCTTTTGTTCATCGAAGAAACGGATTTCGCTGTCTTCTTCACGATGCTGTAATAATTCTTGTTGGATACCAGCAGCATGATTATGCCGTTTTTCTTCAGGGATTTTTTCAACCTGCCAGCGATCCCGGAACTCTTTGGAATAACGACACCTCCCCTAATTTATATAATTTGTGAGATATAATAAATCCAACCCGGGAATGTTTAAACCTGAAAATACGGAATTTCCGGATATCTTAGCTTTTATACCAATAAACCAATTAAATTAATTAAGTCAGATTTGATAAATTTATTGGGGTGATTGTCATGAAGATAACGCTTTCTGTGATAAAGGCAGACATAGGCAGCATCGGCGGCCACATAAAGCCGAGCGAGACGTTGTTCAAGTCGGTGAAGGACTTCATCGAGGCGAACAGCCGGGGACTGATAAAGGATTTTTTCGTCAGCTACACCGGGGATGACATCGCTATCATCTTTTCCCACACCAAGGGAAAGCTCAACAGCGAGATACACAGGCTCGCATGGGACGCGTTCAAGTCAGGGACGGAGGTCGCGAAGAAGCAGGGGCTCTACGGGGCCGGCCAGGACCTCCTCAAGGACGCGTTCTCGGGCAACGTGAAAGGCGCCGGTCCGGCCGTCGCGGAGATGGAGTTCACCGAAAGGCCGAAGGAGCCGTTCCTTTTCTTCGCCGCTGACAAGACGGAGCCTGGGGCATACAACCTTCCCATGTACCTGACGTTCGCGGATCCGATGAACACGCCGGGACTTCTCCTCCAGCCCACCCTTACCAAGGGGTTCAAGTTCTCCATAATGGACGTCTCCCATATCAAGGGCGACAGGGTCATCCACCTGAAAACCCCGGATGACATATACAAGATAGCGGCCCTTCTGAGGGACAACCAGAGGTTCGTGGTGGAGTCCGTGCAGACGAGCGGGGGGGAACCGGCGGCTGCCGTGAGCACCACAAGGCTCCACAACATAGCCGGGAAGTATACCGGAAAGGACGATCCCGTGTGCCTGGTAAGGGTGCAGCACGATTTCCCCGCGACCGGGGAGGTTCTTGCGGCCTTCTCGAGGGGCCATTTCGTGGGCGGGGGGATGAGGGGCTCCCACCAGATGCCCCTGATGCCCGTCAAGCAGAATTCCCCCACGTCATATTTCGACGGCCCCCCTCTAGTAAGCTGCGCGGCGTTCTGCGTCCACAACGGGAAGCTGACAGAACCCTGCGACGCCTTCGACCATCCCTTCTGGGATCACGTCAGGGACAAGGTCTCCAGGAAGGCACTGGAGATGAGGGAGCAGGGCTTCTCGGGTCCGGCAATGCTCCCGTATTCGGAACTCGAGTACGGGGGGATCGCGGAAATCATGAAAGATCTTGATAAAAGGTTCAGCGTAAGGAAATGATGAAATGCCGGGCGTATTCGATAATATACGCAGTAAGGGGAACCCCCCAGTCTACAAAATGTTCGTCGACGGCAGATGGGTGACATCCGCCTCGAAGGAAACGTTCGAGGTGAGGAATCCGGCGAACAATTCCCTTGTCGGGGTGGTCCAGAAGGCCAGCCTGAACGACGCGAAAAGGGCGGTCGAGTCCGCCTTCAGGGCGAAGCGCTCGCTGTCGGAGATGCCCGCGATAAACAGGGCCGAGATACTCGAAAGGGCCGGGGATCTCATCGGGGAGAACCGGAAGGCCCTGGTGGACATGATCGTTGCCGAATCCGGAAAGCCGGTCTCCGTCGCCGATGGGGAGGTGAAGGCGGCGGGGGAAAGGTTCCTTTATTCTTCCGAGGAGTGCAAGGACATCTACGGGGAGGAGATAACCGGAGACCTTTCCCCTCACAAGCTGAACAAGATCGCCATGGTGATCAGGCAGCCCCTGGGGGTCGTCCTGGCTATATCCCCCTTCAATTATCCTCTTCACATAGCGGTCTGCAAGATCGCCCCCGCCATAGCTGCGGGGAACGCTGTCATCTGCAAGCCCGCCTCCGCCAATCCGATAGTGATGCTTATGTTCGCCCGCCTTCTGGAGATGGCAGGCGTCCCCAAGGGAACGTTCAACGTGGTGACCGGGGGCGGGTCTGAGATCGGGGATTTCCTGGTCAACAATGATAAAATAAACATGATCTCTTTCACGGGCAGCACCTACGTGGGAAAGCACATCGCAAAGATATGCGGGATGAAGAAGCTGCACCTGGAGCTGGGGGGCAAGGCCCCGGCAATCCTTCTCAAGGACTGCGATCTGGACCTCGCCGTGAGCGAGTGCCTGAAGGGTGCCCTGACCTTCTCGGGCCAGAGGTGCGATGCCATATCCAGGATACTGGTCGAAAAGGGGATAGCCGACGCTTTCGTGAAGAAGGTTCTGGCCGAGATCAAGAACTGGAAGACGGGCGACCCGAGAAGGAGGGACACGATGATCGGCCCGCTTATCAGTGAATCCGCCGTCAAGAAGGTGGAAAGGCTCGTGGACGAGGCCGTGAAGTCGGGGGCGAGGCTGCTCGCCGGAGGGAAGCGGAAAGGGCTTTTCTACGAGCCCACGGTACTGGACAGCGTCACGACGAAGATGGGGATCGCCTGGGAGGAGACCTTCGGGCCGGTAGTCACGGTCATCAGGGTGAAGGATTACGAGGAGGCCATAAGAATCGCGAACCAGAGCGAATACGGCCTGGATGCGTGCATATTCACCAAGGACATC
>CAZEXF010000077.1:0-6041 GCA_964516855.1 uncultured archaeon
GCGGCCGCTGTCGGGCCGCTGCGCGACCTGGTCGGGACGCCTGTTCCCGCGCTTTCCGTCGCCGCGCCCGCCGTCATGATCGTTGCGCTTGCCGTGGTGGCCGTTGGGGCGATGGTCGCCGCCGCGATGGCCGTGGGGTTTCTTGCCGTTGCGATCCCGGTCGTAGCGATCGTATCCGTAGCGGTCGTAGCCGTACCGATTGTATCCGTAGCGGTCGAAACGGATATGGAATTGAATTGAAATTTTTTATTAATGGGGATTTGTACAGACTTTTCACGAATGCATTTTCTTTTTCAGAAATCGGCCTGTCATCGAGCTTTATCCGGTCCATCACGAATGTATTGGGAATTCTCTTGTCATGCACACATTCAGCCGACGGGTTTTCGTAAATCTCCATATCTTTATCGCTCAGCTCGTATGAGATTTCTGCATATTTTTCTTGGTCTGAAAATTTATCAATAATTCTTTGTATAAATTTTGAGGGCACCATGCTCCCCAGCACAACGCCTGATTCGATGTATATATATCCGGGAAAACCCTGCTCTTCGTGTATATGATAAAGATCTGGCCAGTTCGAAGTACCAAGTTTTCCAAGGAAAATATTCCTGTCAATATCATGAGGAAATTGCAAGGTGTTCCCTTTTCTCAATTGTTTCAAATAATAACCGTTCAGATTAATATGAATTACTGGATTTGACATATTGATTACTATAAAGTAGTTATATTTAAAGATACCGATCCGCCAAAAACCGCCTTTTCCGATAAGGAAAAGATATATACCAGCCGTTGGAATAATAAACTGATGTGAATGGACCTGTTAGCCTTCCTGCTTGATCCTGTCGTCTTTTCCGCATTCGTATTGCCGGTGCTGATTTTCCTGGCAAGGGTATTGGACGTTTCCCTGGGGACCATAAGGATAATATTCGTGTCCAGGGAGATGAAATACCTCGCTCCAGTAGTGGGATTCTTCGAGGTCCTGATATGGCTCCTGGCAATCACGAAGATAATGCAGAACATAAATAACGTCGTAAATTATCTTGCGTATGCCGGGGGATTCGCCACTGGAAATTTCGTCGGGATCATGATAGAGCAGAAGCTGGCGATGGGGCACATGAGCGTGGTGGTGGTGACCAAGAAGGATCCTACCATGCTCATTAACGAGCTTGAGGAATCGAAATACAGGACGACGACCATCGATGCCAAGGGAGAAAAGTCAGCCGTGGAGATGGTTTTCATCATATCCCCGAGAAAGAGGCTACAGAAGGCGGTAAACATCGTAAAGAAATTCGATCCGAACGCGTTCTATTCGATAGAGGACATCAAGGATCTGCAGCACGTACATCTATCCCTCCGCAAGCGTCACTTAAACACGCATCTTCTATCGTTCAGGAAGAAGAGGAAGGAGAAATGAACGGGATAATCATGGGCGGGATGGGGAATGAAGGTTCGTGTGTAAGTTGTTATGTCTAATCGGCGGCGGGTAGCTTATAATCTGAAAAGTCATCGAATAATATAGATTCTGTTATCACTGACCCATCTTTTATGATAGTTGGCTTGAAATTTTTGTCTAATAAAGCCCTATATGAAATTGTTGCCATCCTTACATCATCGGTTTTTCCTGATAGTATCATAGACTGACCAGGATTGATTTTTATTTTTAATTCATATTGTGGCATATACTCACCTTTTACTATTAATAAGTGACAATGTATATATAAAATTAACGGTTCCCCGCCGCCGACTCCGGCACTTCTCAGAGTGCCTATACATAACATGAGGTTAACACCCACCTACTCGTACCTCAGTGCCACGATCGGGTCGAGCTTGGCCGCCTGTCTTGCGGGAATGATCCCGGAAATGACTCCAATGGCTGTTGCGAGTCCGAGTGCAATGAGAATCAGTCTGGGGGTAACGACTGCCATTGACTGACCCAGAAGGACGTTAATGGAAGCGGCGCCACCGTAGGAAAGGACGATCCCTATCAGTGCGCCGATGAGGGAAAGGGTGACCGATTCGAAGATGATCATCGTGAGGACCTGCCTGTTCGTGGCGCCAACGGCCTTCATGGTCCCTATCTGCCTCCTCCGCTCGCGGACGCTCATGATCATCACGTTCATGATCACTATGGCCGAGATGAGCGAGGCGATCGATCCCAGTGCGAATGTCATCATGTTCAGCTGGCCGAGCATGGAGCTGACCCCCTCCATTATGCTCTCGTCCGTGGCCGCCGTTATGTCGTCGTAGTTGTCGTTGATGTATTCCTCTATCTGGTTTGCGTCCTCTATCGAGACCGGCTTGATCATCATCAGGGTGACCTTTTCGTAGTCCCCGGTCACCTCCTGCATCACGTCCAGCATCATTCCCACGGAGTCGTCGAAGTCGTCCCTTCCGGTCTTTTCAATTATTCCCACGATCTCGAAATCCGTATTGTTTATTTCGATGGTGTCCCCCAGGGAATAGTCGTTATCTTCGGCATAGGTGTATCCCATCTCCACCTCGTAGGCTCCTGATTCCGCCGGCCTGCCCTCCTCCATGGAGATGTCGATTCCTTTTATTATCTCCTCGCTCCCTTCCGAGACGCCCGTGACGGTTCCCACGCCGTCAAAATTCATGTACTTCACCACGGCGACCTGGTCCACCCCGCTTATGGACTCGAGCTCGTCGAGGAGGGAATAATCGATCTCGCTGCTCATTATCGAGAATCCCATCACGTCCGATTCCCAGACCGTGATCAGCCCCGAGGTGACGGCGATCTGGTCATTAACGTACAGGACGATCCCTTCCGAGAAGGACTGCACGCTGGTAACGAGGAATATCCCCACCACCACCCCGAGCATAGTGAGGACTGTCCTGAGCTTGTGCCTCCCGAACTCCTTCATCATCATCTCCGTTATCATTTTTCCACTTTTCCTTTGTAATTCCCATCTGGCAGGCCTGTCCTGCCTTTCCGTTGTTTTTAGCCGTTCCTTATCGCGTCTATCGGGTCCGTGTTTACCGCGACCCAGGCCGGGTAAAGGCTGAATATCACGGTTATGAGGACGCCGTAGGCTACGGCGCCTGTCGCCAGGGCAGGTGTTATGATCGCTAGGGTGATCCCCCCGAACAGGACAGTGTTCATGACGTCGACGAAGAAGAAGGAAACGACAACGGCCAGTATGCTCGCGAAAAGGGAAAGCAGGATCCCTTCCTCCAGTATCTGCACCAGTATGGTCCTCCTTTCCGCTCCCACGGCCTTCATGATTCCCATCTGCCTCCTTCTTTCGAGCACGCTCGTGTACATGGTGATTATGATCCCGATCGCGGCCACGAGCGAGGCTATGATCCCTATCCCGAACGTCATGATGTTAAGGGTATCAGTGACCTCCCTTGCCTGGTTGAGGGCGTCCGTGATCGTCATTGCCGTAAGGTCGTCATTCTCCTCCTCTATCGTTGTTTTGATGTCTTCCACAACCGAGATGTCCTCGGGCTCCAGTATGACCTGGATTGCCTCCCCCTCCATGTCATACAGCTCCTCTGCATACACGTAGGGAATTATGGCGGCCATGCCGTATGCCCCGCTGCTCTCCTCGAACACGCCGAAGACCTCCACCTCCTCGCCCTCGATAATCATGTAATCCCCGGTTCCCACGTCCAGCATGCTGGCGACCATGTATCCTATCGCGGCGCCCTTGTCGTCGTTCTCGGGCCAGGTCCCCTCCTTGAACTGGATGTCCTGGGCACCGAACATGTCGAGGTCGTCCATGTCGATCCCGTCGATCTCGTAGAACCCGGTTCCCCCCATCTGGGAGATTATCGGGACGACCCTCTTCACGCCAGAAAGGCCCCGCAGGTAGGATATGTCCTCCTCCTTCAGCGTCTCGAACTGCATGGACTGGGGAGGGCCTGACATCTCGGAGAAGTCGAAATTCTTCATAACGAATATCGTGTCGGACCCCAGCATGTTTTCGCTGGAGGTTATAAGCTCGTTTATGCCCGTGGATATCGATCCGAGGGAAACGATCGCTGTTATGGCGATGAATATTCCGAGGGCTGTCAGAAACGTTCTTACCCTGTGTTCCTTCAGGTCCTTGACAGCCAGCTCTATCATGCAAATCCCCTTCCGGAGCGTTCATTTTCCGTGGTTCTTCCCGTCCCTGTCGATCTGCCCGTCCTTGATGTGGATCTCCCTGTCGGCCCTCGCGGCGAGGTTCTTGTCGTGGGTCACGACTATGATGGTCTTCTTTTCCTTCGAGTTCAGGTCTTCAAGGAGCTTGACTATCTCGAGGCCGGATTTGCTGTCCAGGTTTCCGGTGGGCTCGTCTCCAAGGATCGCATCCGGGTCATTCACAAGCGCTCTTGCGATGGCGACCCTCTGCTGCTCCCCCCCGCTCATCTCGCTCGGCTTGTGGTGGTAACGCTCGCCAAGGCCTATCTTCTTGAGGAGCTTCATTGCCCTCTCATTCGCCTCTTTTTTTCCGACCCCGTTGAAACGCATGGGAAGGGCGACGTTCTCCACCGCGGTCAATCCGGCTATCAGGTTGTATGACTGGAAAACGAAACCAATCCTGTCCCTCCTGATCCGTGCGAGATCGTCCTCGCTAAAGGTGGATACCTCGCGCTCGTTCACGTAGACCTGGCCCTTCGTGGGGCTGTCCAGGCATCCCATCACGTGCATGAGCGTGGATTTGCCTGATCCGCTCGGGCCTATTATGGCGACGTATTCACCCTTCCTGATCTCCACGCTGACTCCTCTTAAGGCGAATGTCTCGACCCTCGCGCCCCTGCTCCGGTAGACCTTCCATACATTCTTTACTTTGAACAAAGTCTTCATCTAATCACTCCCAATCATCCGACTTCACTTCTTTGCCTTCGTTCGCTTCCGGACTCTCCAGATGTAGTAGGTTTCGAGGACCACTATGACGGCCAGTATCGGGATCAGGGCGTCATACTGTCCGGAACCTGACTCCTCCTGGGCCGAAGTCTTCTGCTTTATGGTTACCGGTGTCTCGACCACGTGGAACTCGTTTATCTCGTCAAGGTAGGAGATGTTGATCAGCGCCTGCCCGTACCGGTATCCCGCGAATCTCAGTGTCTTGTGCTTGGAAGGCTTCAGCTCGTTCGTGACCGAAACGTCCTTCAGCTCGTTGTCCTGGATGAAGCTCGTCTTCAGCGCCTTCGCGGTCCCGCTGCCGATGTTCTCTATGTCCACCTTGAAATCCCCGTTGTCGATCTGCGTGCTCAGGACCTCTATCACCGGGATCCCGATTACAGGGAATCCCAGGGTGAAATCCGTCGACCCCATCGTGTTCGTGTCGTCCCTGTAGGAAAGCGAAAGTGTCCCTGAATACGTCTTGTATTCCGCGCTTGAGTCGACGCTCATCTCGAACACGGCTTCCTTGATCTCTCCCGGTCCAAGATCTCCAAGGTAATCCATTCCCCCGGAAAGCACCGGAAGTATGTAGGTGCTGCTTGCGTTTGCCATTGCCTGGAGATAGTAAGTGCCCCCGGTTCCGACATTCTCTATCAGGGCCTTGAGCTGGAAGCTCTCTCCCGGCTCTATCCTGGAAGGTTCGGTCTCGACCTTCCTGAGCACGAATTTAGGGGTTCCCTGCACGGTCACTGATATCGATTTCACGAAGGAGACGTCCGAATGACCCTTGGTGTAATACCTGAAGTTCAGGTCATAGTCCCCTGAAACCGCTGTCTTGCTCACATGGAGCTGGTATGAGGCCTTGACGCTGCTCGATGCCCCGACCAGGTTGAAATTCTTGCTTTCCGTCTCCCCCTCTTTAAGGGAAAACGGCTCCTTCGGCTCGATTACCAGGACGACGTTCTGGGCGTTATCTAGTCCGCTGTTCTGCAGGGCCACTTCCACGTCCACCGTGGCTCCCGGCTCAACCGGATAAGGGCTCTGGGATGACAGCACCAGGTCAAGATTCGCAGCTGCGATCCCCTGGGCGCTCGCCTGACCAGCGATGAGCATCATTCCAAAGACCAGTCCGATCAATGCTATTGCTCTCTTCATTTGAAAACCTCCTTATTCATCTGCAAGTTTCTTTAAC
>CAZEXF010000078.1:0-6034 GCA_964516855.1 uncultured archaeon
GCTCGAGGACTCTGTGGTTGTATTCTATGTCCAGGTCAAACTCGTCGATATTGATGCTGTTCATGAGGTTGAGCGGGACGCTCACGTATTTTCCAGAAGCGCTTGTGTCCGCAATCTCGAAATTGTCCCCCGGCATCACTTCGAAACTCACCGGTATGTTTTTCGGGCTGCCCTGGCAGTCTGTGCAGCTCAAGGTTACCGTACCCGTATATGTTCCTGGAGCCAGCCCGTGATCGTATAGGGTATCCACTCGGATAGTGGAATCTCCGGTGCCCGAATAATTGTCCAGAATCAGCCAGTTCCTGTCGTCGGAAGCCGTCCATTCCAGGGTACCTTGTCCCGTGTTCTGAATTGACAGGTTCTGGGTTTCCGAGGAACCCTGGTAGGCGGGGGCAGAGAAGGAAAGGGACGAGGGGGAGACGGAAAGAACCGGTTCCCCAATGGGAGTGGAGGTGATCGTGAACTGGCTGCTTTCATCGGAGATGTAACCGCAATAATATTCCCTGGCATGAACACTGAAATCGCTGCCGTCCAGCCCGTTCTGGACCGTCCATGAATAAGAGCCGTAGCTGGTCATGGTCATGTGGGTTATCGTGTCATACATTTCTCCCCCTTTGTATAAGTATATCTGTATACGGCCATCATACCCTGCCGGCAGGTCCGATTTCCACGTTATGTCATACGTCTGCCCGCCCGACAGGATTTCGCCCCCGGCAGGAGAGGTTATCTCGTATAAGGGCTTCCCGATGAAGAACGTGCCGTCGCTCTCGTCGAAGACCGTTTCGTCATCGCGCATGCTGACCCTCAGTCTGTAATCGTTCGCCGCTTGGGTATCCGCGCACACGAGCCAGCTGAACAGGCCGTCGTTTTCCGTGTTCGAGGTGATGCCTTTTGTCACCTGCCCGTCATCCGTGTTTATACTCAGTCTCACATTCCCTTCCACGTCCGTGCTTGTCCATTCCAGTTCCCTAGTCTCGCCATTCTCCCAGGTCTCCCCTCCGTTGGGGGCGGTCACTGTGAAGGAAGGGTTCGAAACCCCGTTCACGGTCAGGCTGACGCCGACGGTCTTCGGGCTCCCGGCACATCCACCGATGCAGCTCACGGTTATCGTCCCCGAATAGGTCCCGGGGCCCAGGCCGCTGGAGTCTATCATCACCAGGACTGACCGGTCTCCGGTTCCGGATGTGGGCAACAATCTGGCCCAGTTCATGTCATCGACAGTGTTCCAGGACAGCGTCCCCCCTCCGGAGTTCGAGATCACGAAATTCTTCCCGCCGGGGTTTGTCCCTTCGTCCGTGACGAAATTCAAAGAGCCAGGGCTCACGCTCAGGACCGGCATGTCGTATATCGAGAATTCGGAATCGCTGTAATCGTAAATCTCCCACCTGTTTCCACTGTCGCTGATCTTTATCGTGTAATCGTCCCCTCCGGGGACGTTCGGAACTTCATACGTCTGTGAGAGGTCATTGTCAGTCTTTCCGAATGATTTTTCGAATGTCCCGCCCTTGTAAAGATCGATTATTACAGGGTTGTCCGGGGGTATGCCCGTTCTCCCGGACCAGGTGATTTCCCTGGTTTCTCCCTTGCGCCAGATTAAGGGGGTGTTCGGATATTCAACTTTTATGGGGTGCCTGATCTTGATGTCATAATCGCTGATGTCGGAGACCGGATAGTCCAGGCTCCCTACACCTACCCGGTAATGGTCTCCCTCCGGAATATCAACGGGGATCTCCCACCCGGCGTAACCGTCATTGGGAGTGGATGATGCGATCTCCCCCACGAAGGTCGAACCGCTGTCTTTGTAAAGGACGATCTTGACGTCATCGCCGGAATTTCGTTCATCCCATGCGATGTGGTATAGATAAAACCTGTACCAGATTGTATCTGGCTGGTCCGGTCCGGTTATCGTGATATACCTGTTCACGTCATTCACCTTATGGCTGACATCAACGGTTACCGGGCTGTTTTCAGCGCCGGGATCTGTTATCGTGACGGTCCCGGTATAGGTTCCGGGACTCAGTCCGGAATTGTCAACGCTCACCGTGATAACGTCCCCGTCACCTCCCGATACCGGTGATATGGAGAGCCAGTCACCCCCGTAGTTCCCGCTTTCGGCCGCCGTCCACTCCAGCGTCCCTCCCCCGGTATTGGTTATCGTGATTGCCTTGTTCGGAGGGTTGGGATCATTCTCGTTCGCTGAAAAGGAAAGGGACGAAGGATCAGCATTTATGACCGGGTAAACCGGGTTGACGGTCAGGGTGACGTCAATCGTTTTGGGGCTTCCCTGAACGTTCGGGTTCGTCCCGGTAACGGTTATCTGCCCCTGGTACGTTCCCGTTCCCAGTCCCTGGACATCGGCTAGTGCTTTGACGGTCGAATCCCCGGATCCCGAGTAGCTGTCAGCCGACAGCCATCCGGAGGAGGCCGTCTGGACGGACCATTGGAGGGTCCCGCCCCCGGAGTTAGAGATTGAGAATGACCGGGACTGGACAGGAGAGCTAGCACCCTCGTCCATCGAAAAGGACAGGCTCGAGGGAGAAACTTCCAGTGTTGGCGGAAGAAGGACGTTTATCAGTATATCGACCGTTGCCGGGTCGTTCAGCGCCCCCGGGGCGCTTATGACGCAGGAGCGGGAATAGGATCCCGCCTGGGTGAAGGGATAGAAGGTGGAGGCTATCACGTCGCTCTGCCCCGGGCTCAGGCTCCCGGATGACGGATCGAAATCAAAGTCATTTTCGTCCGCCGCATTCCAATCGAACGATCCCCCTCCGGTGTTGCTCACCGTTATGTACCGGACCTTGGGGTCCTGGTCTCCCGATACGACAGTATATGTGAGGCTTGCTGGATCAGCGGTGATAGCCGGCAGGCTATTGATGGTGAAGTAATCGTCGCTGTAATCATAGGCACCGTTGCCGATGCCGGCTATCCTGACCTTGTAATACGCATCCCCGCCAATTCCGGAGGGTATCCCCCACGAATGCGTACCGTCATTGGGGATCGATGAAGCGATTTCCATGCTGTAGGCATCGTTTCTGTACAAATCCAGCCTCACGTTTGCCCCGCCGTTGACCTCCTCCCATGTTATGTGCATGGTGTCCCCTCCCGTGTAGGACTCCCCTCCGTTCGGGTTCGTGATGGTCAGCCCGGGTGGTTCTGGACTGACGGTAAGGGTGACCGGCAGGCTGAAACTGTCGGAGGGATTGCCCTGCTCCCTTATGGTCACGGTTCCGCTGTACGTGCCGTCCGGCAGGCCGTTTATATTCACAGAGACGTCCGCCAGTCCCTCGTCGCTCCTTGACGAAGGCGTCACGGTCAGCCATGGGATGCTTTCGGCCGCCTCCCAGGGAAGCGTTCCCGTGCCCGTATTTTCAACGGTAATGGTCTGAACTTCCGGGTCCGGCCCGTTTGTCGCGGTGAAGGAGAGGGAATCCGGAACCACGTTTATCACCGCCTCCCCGTTGATCCCGAACTCCTCGCTGTCGTCCAATGCGCCGGTTTCATAATCCATCACCCGGACCTTATAATTGGTGCCGTCCGAAAGGGTGGCAGGCACCGTCCAGGTGAAGTCGCCCGTATTTTCGTCGTCCTGGGCTATGTATCTCTGGAACTGGGTCCCCCTGTAAAGTCCTATGGTCACCTTGTCGCTGACGCTCCTGCTCGTCCATCTTATCTCATGGGGATTCCCCATCGTCCAGGTGTCGCTACCCGTGGGTTCCGTCACCTCAATCAGGGGGCTCATGTCAGGATTTAACGTCAGGCTTACGGGAACATCAACTGGACTGTTTTCCGCGCCGGGATCGGTCACCGTGACGGTCCCGGCATAGGTTCCCGGAGTCAGTCCGCTGATATCGCAGCTTACCGATATAGTATCCCCGTCCCCTCCCGATACCGGTGATATGGAGAGCCAGCCTTCCCCGAGGTTCTCGATTTCGGCCGCCGTCCAGCTCAAAGAACCGGAGCCGCTGTTTGATATGGTGAGCGTCTTGGAAGCCGGCCGGCCGCCGCTTTCGGCCGCCGTGAAGGTGAGTGTGGAAGGGCTGGGACTGATGACCGGGAGTGTCGTCATGAAGACCTCCACGTCCACCGTCTGAGGGCTTTGCCCGGCATCCGGGTCGCTCACCGATACCGTTCCGGTGTACGGAGAACCGGTTTCCGTCATCCCGGTTATGTCCACGGAAACGTAGACCGTCCCGTCCCCGGTTCCGGATGCCGGAAACAGGTCCAGCCAGTCTTCCGTTTTTGTGGCATGCCATTTCAGCGTCCCCCCTCCGGAGTTCGAGATGCCGAAAGTAAGGGGATCGGGACTGCTGCCCCCTTCCTCAGCGGTGAACGTCAGCAGGGTCTCGGAAACACCCAGCACCGGCCTCTGGGTTACGTCCAGGCCGACGTCCAGGACGAAGGGGCTGCCCTGTACAGGGGAAACCGGGTTAGAGGCGGTTATCGTGACGGTTCCCGTATAAGAGCCCTCGGAAAGTATGGTGTTGCCGGCGGACACGCTGACCGTATCGTCACCTATCCCGTTTTCAGGGGAAACGGAAAGCCATCCCAGCCCGTCGTCATCCGTTTCGATCGTCCAGGATATCATCCCCGTTCCGGCATTTGATATTGAAAAGAATTTGTCAGCGATGCGGGAATTCCCTTCATGGGCATTGAAGGTCATCGAACCGGGGACGACCTCGAGAACGGGTAATGGCGTGAAGATCTCGAAATTCCCGTCGCTCATGTCTTGGACATCCGTTTCCGTTCCCCTGCCATTTATCCTTATCTTATAGTCCGTGCCGTCCTGGGGGACGTCCGTATTCGTGGGCGTCCAGTACTCCGATCCGTCATTGGCCGTATCCGGAAAAAGGGTTTTCTGATACTCACCTGATTTGTACAGATCGATGTCGACTTTCTGGACGTTCCCTTCCCTTTCCCATGCTATCCCGTATGAATATCCCTTCTCAAAGGACTCCCCTCCGTTAGGATAGGTGACCGTGATCTCCGGAGCCTCCACCACGGTGAATTTCCCGTCCCGGTCCCCTTTCCTGGTTATCTCCCCTCCGAGTCTGTCCCCGAGATTGACCGAGGATACCTCCAGGCCGCTCACCGAGCCTATCGATGCATAGGGATTGACTCTGAACCTCAGGTTTATCAGGTCCTCCGATCCCCATGGAATGACAGTCCCTGTTTTAAAGGAGATGACGTGATACCTGCCAGGTTCCGTCTCATCCTCCATCACGTTGAACCCGTTTGCCCTCCCGATACCTTCGATATCCTGAAGCTCCAGTATGGAGGGATCGAATTCCAGGTTGAACTCCACCCCGGAAACTTCGTAATCCCTGTTTTCCATGTATACGGGGACATCGACGGTGGTGTCCGGGACGCCCGAATGGTCCTCTATCCCCAGAATGACCGGCCCAGGGCTGTGGAACTCGAAGAAACCGTGGGATTCAGAATCCTGCCCGGTGGTTATTATGGTCACGTTCATCACGTTCGCTTCCGGAACGTCCCAGTTCGTGCAGTCGATAACGTAGTCAAGGGAGACCGAATGGGCCCCGCTCACCCTTCCCATCTCTATGATGTTCCTGACCTCTTCCATGCGTTCCCCGAAAACGCTGCAGTCGTCGTTTTCGGATATCGCCATCCTGATGGTCTTCAGTATGTTTTCCGTCAGGTAGCTTTCTCCCTTCTCCGGCGGCTCGGAGATGTCCAGGCTGGTGTATCCGAGAAGGGCCTGCTGAACGATGAAAATCAGCCCTACGAGAAATATGACGCCCAGAATAAACAGCTGCCCCTTCTTCGACCCCATATCTAATAGTTATTGTCCAGACAATAAATAAATGAGAAAAAACGAAAGAAACAGAAAAAAATAAGGAAAGGTAGGGCAGGAAAAACCTGCCTCTCTGCGTCAGGCGATTATGGGAATCCCGAGTTCCTTTGTCACGTTCCTTTCTGCCTGGTCGATCCTGGCCACAGGCCCGAGAATGTACGGGGATTTCACTCCGGTGACGATTGTTATCACCCTGAGCTTGCCCCTGTGCATCGGGTCGAT
>CAZEXF010000079.1:0-6028 GCA_964516855.1 uncultured archaeon
CTGGACATCTTGTTCTCGAAGCCCATCTCGCTCTCCCTCATCTCCCCTACCCATATCTTCCCGCTTGTGGAGAGTGAAGTGTTAACCATGATGCCGTTAGCGAGGACGTTCTGTCCCCTCAGGCTTATCTTGCTCTTGCTTATCGAGATGACCTTCCACCGGCCGCCGTACGTGTCGTCCAGTATCCCCCCGGCCGCCACCGGGCCGCTCGTCTTGGCGGGATCGGTGAAGTTCACGCCGTCCGTCCCCCTGTAAAGCCACAGGTGCGTTGTGTTATGGTATACGTACGCGGGCCTGTCGGATATGTTCATCACGCATTTCAGCCTGCGCGGGTCCTGGGAGCACACGTCCTGCTCCCACATGTCGCCGACCACGTAGCTGGGCCCGTGGTAGAAGGTGGAGTAGTTGGAATGCCCCGCGGGCGGGACCACCACCACTATGCCTCCCTGGCCGGTCTCGTTCCTCCCGCATATCCCGAGCGCGTTCTTTATCCTTATGTACCTGTTGTCGCTCTGCCTGAAGGAGCTGATGATCCAGGCCACGCCGGGGTAAGTTGAAAGGGCGAACGTGCTACCGTTGGTGAGCAGCTCTGACTCGCTCAGATCGGGGGTAACGTTTATCCATGCATGCGTCCCGTTGCTGACCATGTAAACGAACTTGTCTCCCTGGCACTGGTCGTACTGGCTGGAGGCGTACCCCCATCTCCCGCCGTCGCTTACCTCTATGCAGAACCTGTCCCCGAAATACTCGCCCACGGTCTTGTTGTCCGGGATCGTGAGGTTCGTGGATGTCCCGTTTATCCCAGTGCACACGGATTTGTTCTCCCACGCGCACCCGTCATTCCACTGGGCCCAAAGCTCGCTGTCGCACCTGTCCTCGCCGTACCATGCCTCCAGGTCCTTGTCAGGGGTGCTCTGGTCCATGGTCCATCCCTCGTATATCCTGGGGACGGAGAAGAGCAGGTTCTTTATCTGGAACTCGAACTCCTGGGCCTGCTTGCTGTCCGACCCGTCGACGACCTCCAGCTGCAGGAAATACTCCCCGGTGTCGAGGCCGGAAAGGTATACGTCGATCTGGCAGTCGGGGGTCGTTCCCGTGCAGTTGTTGGTGTAGTTCTGCCCGAACTTCATCTTCACCGGCCTTCCCGCCTTCTCGGAGTACAGCTCCTTCACGGTGACGTTCGTTATGTTGTGGTCGTTCCCTTCGAAATCCGCGCCGGTGAATATCATGCTGAGGTTCTCAGAGTTGGAATATACGGGAGGCCATTCGAACATCTTCGTCTCGGGGACGGTCACGTAATCGGTGACATAGGAAGAGACGGTGATCATGGAGGATCCCGTGTCCGTGCCGGAGCTGCCGGCTGTCACCCCGAAGCCCATCATGTACATGCTTTCCTTCATGGTATCGGACACCGAAAGGTTGACCAGGTAAAACTTGTACTTCTGGCAGTCCTGCTCGCCCCAGCACTCGGTTATGTTCTGGTTGCCGAGGGTGGTGTCGAGGTCGTATTCCGAGGATGGTACAGGAAGGGGCGGCCAGACCCTCTCGTCAAGCATGCCCTGGGGACTCACTCCGGAAATGTCGAGCGGCATCTCCGGCGACATCGGGGTCGGTGGAGAGTAGGCGGCGAGCCCAAGCAGCACGTCACCTCCGACCGGGACCGTCAGCCTGCCCGGTCCTCCCATCCCCTTTTCTCCCGCCCTCGTGTAGTTCCCGTCGAATTCCACCTCGAAGACGTCCACCCAGAAGTTCCTTATCTCAAACCAGCCCCAGCCGTAGTATTTTTGTCCCGTGCCGGGGTCCTTCAGCTCTATGTCAAGGCCGTACCATCCGGTCGGAAGGGTGACCGGGTTTATCACGATCGTTGCCCCGGAAGTGGAATTGGTGACGACACCGGTAATGATGTCGTAATCCACCCCCTCGGCCATCTCCTTGAAGAACTGCTCGTTCCTGAGGGAGCTCACGTTGGCTATCAGGCCCGTGCATCCGGTGCAGGATGCCGCCTGGCTTCCCTTCTGGGAACCCATGTCTATGTCCATTATGCTGACGGCCAGGGTGATGTTCTCCCCGGTCTTCACGAACCAGCTGCCCTCTCCGGCGCTCTGGAGGTCGGCCCATATCATGTATTTCTTCAGCTCGAAGAATATGTTGCCCGTACCTTCTATTATCTCACCGCTGACGTTGGCCTTGAACCTGAATTCCGCGGTATAGAACCCCTCCTCCGGAGGGGAGGTGAAGACTATCTTGTCCTGGTCCATGCTCTCGTTAAGCTGGGACTTGTTGAAGGTCATGTCCTTGAAGGCGTTCTTCCTCTCCGGCCATTCCTTCCACATCTCGCTGAACTTCGCGGTGAGTATGTTCCCGGCGGAAAGGAGCTGGTCGGTAGCCAGGTCCCTGATCTCTAGCTTCACCCTCACCATGCTGTTCGGGGCGAAGAACGAGAAGGAGTCCCCCTTGAAGTCCACGGTGGAGCCGGTCGCGAGCAGCTTCTGGATGCTGAACGTCCCCCCGCTCTTTAGGTCGCCGACAGAGGCGTTGCTGTAGCCCAGTTCCAGCTTGTAGTTTCCCGTCTTGTTTATCCAGCTGTTCTCGGAGCCCCAGAGCATGACCATGCACTGGTCGCTCATGCCCGGCTCCTCGGGCGGTTCAAGTCCAATGGACTGGGCAGCGGCCGATATGGACATCACTGTGAACTGGCTCTCGTTCAGGGAATACTTGTTCCCGAACTCGTCCTTCACGACGACGCTGAACTGTGAGTTGTTGCAGACTACCTGGACGCAGGAAGATCCGTCATTCCCGCACGGGGGTCCCCCCGATTTCAGTCCGGAGCCCTTCGTGATGTTTATCATGAACACGGCGGCGCTTATGTTGTGGCCCGGGGCGAAAGCGCTTATGGTCGCCCCGGCACCCGGTCCCTCGTCTATGTATTTCGGATTCAGGGTCATCACATTCATCTCGAGGCTCTGGACCTTGAACCCCATGTCGAACCTCTCAGTGTTCGAGCCGTACGTACCCGAGACATCTACCTTGTATTCCCCCGTCAGGCTGAGGGCCGATGTGGTGGCCGTATACACTCCCGTGGCGTTGGCCTGGGCGGAAAATGAAAGAGAGGCGGTGGAGCCGTCCGGTAACGTGAGCGTCCCGCTCGGTCCGGAAGTCAGTGAAATCAGGTTTCCGGCCGGGTTCCTCGAGATCGCCAATATCTTCACCTTTGATCCGGGTGCGAAGGTGAGCGTGGGGTTGTCCGAGAGGTCGGTCACCTTTCCCTGGAGCTTGAATGACTCGACCCTGAACACGTCCACAGGGGTCTCGTTGGCGGTGATCATGTACTTCCCGGAACCGTATCCTGTCAGGTCGAATGAGGTGTTGCCGTACCCGTTCTCCCCTATGGTGACCAGCTTGGTCGCGGCCATGTACTTGCTCTCGTTCAGTATGGACACATTGAGGGTGTTGTTTACCCTCATCGTGCCGTTCTGGGCAGAGACATGGGCCAGCAGATAGAGCGTGTCGCCGGCCGAATAAGCAGGAGAACTCAGGGGGGCTATAAGGAAGACCCTGTTTCCCGAGGTGTCCATGTCCGATATGATGAAACGGTTGCCGGAGTCTATGCTCAGCATGTCCCCGGGATTCTTGGAAGTCTCCAGGAATGGATACGTCCCGTTGTCCTCCGAATCGTCGAAAAGCAGGTAATTCCTGTCGTCGTCTACGTACAGACTATCGTAAGTTCCGGCCACTTTCTCATCGATGACGGCGAAGTGGTAGTCCCTGCCGTCCCCGGTAAGGTTTGTTATATTGCCGTAATATAACAGGTTGCTCTTGTTAAGCGTAATGAGATCGGAGAAGTTTCCTCCCTGGCTTCCCGCCCCGGTGACGGCATAACCCGTGTCCACGTATCTGAAGTCCATGGAGCCCATGAGCCTCACCACCGGTCTGAGTATCTCGCCCGCGACCTCGAAATCGATCTGGACGCTCTCACCCGCCTGCGTGAGGTTGAGGGTATGAAGCCCGGAGGAAAGGGTCTGGGAATACGAATACTCGACCATTCCCAGCGACGAGTTCCCGATGGTGAAGTTGTCCTGGACGTCCGTGGAATTCCCTCTCGTATACACGATTCCGGTCAGGTTCACCGCCGATGTCTGGTTGTATTTTATAACGCAAGTCTCGTTCACGAGATAGGCACCCTTGTCCATGAAGGCCAGGAATGCCTGCCCGTTCACCGCAAGGGACAAAAAGAGGATTGAGAATATAGCGACTGACAGCAATATCTTCCCTGACACCCCGAAACACCCGACAAGATTCGATTAAACATCAATCTTGAATGTTTAAACATTCATTCTGTAACCCTGTATAACAAATATATTTGGGAGGTTTTACTAATATATTTTGCTTTGCACTTGTAAGTAGTTAAAAATATTTGGAAAACGGGAGAAAGGTTTAAAGACTCTAACGGAAAGCGTTATTGTGATATTCTAAGAAACGAATTCCACCCTGTCCCCCACCATTGTTCCGGTCCTCTTCGCGACGCCAGCGCCTACCTCCAGCACGTACCTGCACTTCTCCTTGGGGACGGAAATCTTCCATGTCTTCGGGTTCAGGCCCAGGGGACGGAATCCCTTCTCCAAGTGGGCTATCCTGTGATCGCCCCCTATGTATATCACGTCTATGGGAAATCGCATCCCGAACATCCATATGGAATGCCTTCCCTCGCTCCTGAAGACCATGAGAAGGCCGTGGCCCTTCTCCAGTGACTCCCTGAACATCAGGCCCTTCGCCTTTTTAAAGGAAGAATCGGCTATTTCGATGGTCTCCGAAAGAACGGTTTTCCTGGTGGCGTTGAGAATACGCATCTAGATATTAAGGATTCAAAAGGATAAATATAGAACGACGAACTACCCCGTAACGTCATTTTCGGAGATAAACCCTTTCCACAATTAATTTATTTCGCTTAACCAGGGAAAAATCCTGTTAAACGAAAAAAACTTCGTTTAATACCTGTTATGCGAAATGCGAGCTACGGGGTATTATAATTTTAATATGGCTTTAAGATTATATCTAATATTACCATCGAACTTTTCTTGTGGATGTAATCCATGTGAATAATAAAATATTATCTGCTCCTCTTCCCCGTCTTTTAATATTACTTCTTGAAGATAATTTGCATCCTTTCTCACTTCAAACTCGCCTATTTCAAATTTCCCAATGTCACCTATAAAATAGCTTCTTCTAATCGCAGGTCTGTTCGCATAACTTGAGTTATTATCTACATTTATCAATTTTGGCATATATTCATTCACCTATATACTACTTATAAGTAACTACTATATAAAGTTATCGATCATTGACCCCTCCGCTCGCACTACGGTGCTTCGAGAGCACCTTCGCATAACAGCACGTTAAGAGGCTCCATTAAACAAGCAAGCGTTACATTCCGCCCAAACTGCCGCCATGAGCGGCAGCTTCTCTTAACGGCTTAGTTATGTCTAATCGCTGACTACGGGCGAATGAGAATCAAATTCCTAATTTTTTGAGTGAATTAGCCGACCTTTTGTCACCCTCACTTTGTTTATTAACTGCTTCATAAGAATCTTTAATGTATCCCAATAATCTTTTCTTGTTCCATCCTTTGCAATTCGCTGATAAATGGTCTATAAATATTGGCTGATGTGTCCTTTCTTCATCATTAACTTCAAATAAACCAAAACTCATATATTTCAATCCGTGTTTTATTCCGATGTTATAATGTTCAACTTCATGCTCCACTTGTTTTTGGGGTGGAATATCAGCATTTGGGTAATTGCCGCAATAATATTCTTGAAATTCATTTACATCATCAAACGTTCTGGCAAATAACATAATGCTTCTATTAATTTTTTCATGCATACTCAGGTATTGGTCTACAGTTATTTTATCTTCTATTAATTTCTGAGTATATTTCCCAAGTAATTTTCTATGAAGTTCTGATATTCTTTCAAATGTATTCATATCAATATTTATCACTTAATAATAGTTAATATAAAGGATATATAAA
>CAZEXF010000080.1:0-6011 GCA_964516855.1 uncultured archaeon
AAAGCTGTCAGCCGAAGAAGGGCCTGTCGACGTCTCCCTCGTTCGAATATCCCCTGCTCTCCCAGTATCCCTCGTAGGAGGGGTCGTCCGAAAGTTCTATCCCGGTTATCCACTTGACCCACTTGTATCCCCACTTGTCCTCTGCGACGAGCTGGAAGGGGAAACCCCTTTCCTCAGGAAGGGTAACCCCGTTCATCCTGTATGCCATTATTATCCGGTTGTCCCCGAGGTAACCGAGAGGCAGGGAGGAGGCGTAACCGTCCGCCGCGTGGAAAATTACCGTGTCTGCCCCTTCCACGGGTTCCGAGGCGCCGACGATGTCGCTCACGAGCACACCTTCCCAGAGTATCTTCGCGTTCCATCCCTCGACGCAGAAAAGGGTGACGACCTTGGAATAGCCCTGGAAATCCAGGACCTGGCCGTAGGTGTAATTCATCGGCCTGTCGACGAGACCGAAAACCATAAGACGGTAGTCTTTGACGTCCACCTCCTGCGGGCCCCTTATGGAGTTTTCCCTGAAGTCGTTGACGGAAGAAAGCCGCTCCCCCTGGTATTCCCGGACTTCGGTGCCGTCCAGCTCTATCACGTCTCCCCGGTTAACGCATCCCGAGGAGATTATCAGGGAAAGCACGAGTAAGGAAAGGATTATTCTCTTCATGGAAATCACCCGGCTATAACATCACTATAACGGCGTTATATATAAGATTTATGAATTATCGCTACAAGTATTTATGATGAAAAGACTCCTGCCGTGCGTTTTCGTTCTTCTTGTCCTCCTTGTAGGGGGCTGCGTGCAGACCGGCCAGATGTTCGGAAGGTCCCCGGAAGACGCCGATACGCTGGAAAGGGCGACCGTGGAAAGGGTGATCGACGGGGACACCGTCGAACTAAAGAGCGGCGAAACGGTGAGGCTTCTCGGTATAAACGCCCCCGAAAGGAACGAATACCTTTATTCGGAAGCGAAGGAAACCCTCCGGGATTTCATAGAGGGGAAGGAGGTCTTCCTCGGGAGGGACGAGGAAGAGATGGACCGGTACGGGCGCCTCCTACGTTACGTCTTCCTCGGGAGCGAGAACATGAACGTCTTCATGGTCAGGGAGGGGCTCGCCACCATATACGTGATCCCTCCCAACGGCAAGTACGAAAGCGAGCTGGAAGAGGCCTGGAGGGAATGCGTGGAAGAGGGAAGGAACCTCTGCAGGCAGGCCGGAGGGATATGCGGCCCTTCCTGCCTGACCCTTTCGGAATTCAACTGGAACGCAGAAGGGGACGACTGCGACAACCCGAATGATGAATATTTCATCCTTAGGAACTCCTGCCCGGTCGGATGCGACCTGACGGAATGGACGGTCAAGGACGAGGGAACCAGCATATACGCTTTCCCCTTCTTCACGCTCGAAAAGGATTCCGAAGTGACGGTGCATTCCGGATGCGGAAGGGACACCCAGGAAGACCTTTACTGGTGCAACCGTAAGAGCTGCCCGGCGGTCTGGAACAACGACGGTGACACCATATTCCTGAGGAACATGGAAGGGAAGCTCGTCTTCGAGTATTCATACGAAGGCTTCTGAAAAGAAAGAAAATTCCATTACTTTCAATTTTTAAAGTGGAATGTATACCGAATCCTCGAGGGCTTCCTGTAGTGGATGTACGGATGATTTCTCCTGTTCGATATTTGGCCCGCTTATTTCGATGTTCTTTCCCTTCAAAGCAGCTTTGTATTCACTAAGAATTTTATTGGATGAAAGGATTTTCCCTATATTTTCCTCGTCAGCCCTTGTCAGATGTCTCCCGTCATTTCTCACATAGAAGAACGTGCTCATGAAACCACTTATCATCATTTTTGAAACCAATTAATATAAATCATTGCTTTCCCAGGAATCAGTACTCTCTCCAGCAGTGCCCGCACCTTGTGCACTTGAAGAAGGTCGTGGGGGGCTCGTCTCCCGATCTCATCTGCTGGAGCCACCAGAACGCCTCGGTGTTCCCGCATTTCCTGCAGGTCGCCTTCGTCCTGGGAAGCGCGCCCTTCTTCTCTTCCCCGATCACCACCACGTCGTCCATCGGGCCGTGCCTGACGCTCCCCTTCACCTCGGCTGGCCTGTACCCCTTCCTGATCTTGTGGCCGCATTTCCTGCAGATCAGGATCGTCTTTCCCTTTTCCTTCGTCGATACGCACATGGCGCCGCATTTGGGACAGAAGTGCATCAAAAACACCTGGGGTATATGACCTAATATTGAGGGAAAAAGGTATATAAGTGTTAAAAATCAGCACCCGTTCTCCTCGGCCTCTGCCCAGTCTTTCAGCCATTCACTGGTTTCTTCGGATGTGCTCTTTCCTTCGCTTTTCCTCTTCAGGGCATCCTTGAGCCTCTGCAGCTCCGTGATGTAAGAATCCTGGTTTCCCGGCACGATCTGATCAGAAACAAGATCCCTGCCGCTGTTTCTTTTTTCATAATCTTTCAGGGCATCGATGATCTTGGCGAAGGGGCCATCGCCATAATTCAGGAAGCCCTTTTCGATGACCTCCCTTCTTCTCAGATTCCAGGGATCAATGATTTCAACCGGATGACTATTCTGATGGATTCCGGGATAAGCGTTTCCTTTTCCCGTATATTCTTGTTTATTTCGAGAGCGAGGTCTTCCTTTGTCGAATAGGAACATAGGGCTATGTAAACGTCGTTTCCGAAGAAGTCGGGAATCCTTACGTAAGGCTGGCTTAAAACGTATCTGTTTCTTGCTGCCATCCGGCAGTTGTTTACATGGGCCATAGGAGATAAAAAAGAATGAGCTTTAAATGCCTTTATTTCAGACTCAGAAGGAAGTCGATGTAATTCCTGCCCCAGTTCCTCACGTCCGAATTCTTGCCGACGAATTCCGGCAGTTCATCATTCAGAAACACGGGTTCCTTGAGGGCATGCTGTTCGATCTTTTCGACAGAACCTTTAACATCCAGAGGATCTATCCATACGATCCCGTCCTTTGCTCCAAATCTTGAAAGAACATAATGCGCTCCCGTGTTTACGGGGGCAATGACCGGCTTCTTCACACTCAACCCCTTTCTCGAGCGTACCGCCTCCTCGATCACGAGCTCCTTTCCTCCCGATTTCTGCGGGAAGAAGCATATGTTGTTCCTGAAAATCTGTATGTTGTGGGGATAGTTTATCCCTTCCTCGTGAAGCAGGTATGGCTCGAATCCGAGGCTTCCTTTGTATTTTTGATTGATCTCGTCCCTTCTCCTCCTCTTGAATTCCCTGAACTCGGGATAGCCGGGGGAATCCTTCCTGCTCAATTGAGAAACGTCCACGTACAATAAAACGTTCCCCCTTTCCAGAAGCCCCTCGATGATATAGCTACCCTCGCTCTTGTAATCCATCCTCCCGACGTCCACTATTATCTTCGCCCCCTTTTCTTCGGCCTCTTTCATCCTCCTGCCGATATCCTTGTAAGGGAATCCCTTTCTCGATTTCGCTCCCCTGTCGATCCTTTCGATATTAAGTCCGATGGGGAAGGCCTCGACCCTGGTGATGTGGCCATCGTATTCGATTTCCCATGACTTCCCCTCCTGCATTATTCTCACCCCGGGAAGGCATCCTTTATCCCCGAAATATTCAATGGCTTTCACGAAATTTTCCTGATGTGGCGGAATCTGGAATCCCAGAAGGTCGGCCCCGAGCAGTCCCTCACTGCTTTGAGCCATGAGTTCCAGGTTTTCGTCTACAATCTCTTTCACTTCCGGTATATCGATATTGAAAAACGGGGTGTGCATGAAATGACCGATCTTTGCATCATTTTTCACGTTCCTGATCATCCGTGGCACAAGCATTAAGTGGTAATCATGGCTCCATAAGATGCTGTCCGGTAACTCGTTGAATTCATCCAATATGCTTCCGGTGAAAAGCAGGTTGCCGGTAATATAGTGAATGTAATCTTCCTTTTTCAATTCAGGACGATGATATCCAGGGCTGTCTAACACCCCCTTGACATCGCAATGAAAAAGGGGCCATTTGAAACCGTCACAGACCCTCTTCTTATACCCTTCATACGTCTCGTCATTCATGAATACCTTTTTTTCAATGAAACCGAATGGTCCTCTGTCATAGGCAATCTTGAGGTTCTTGTCTATTCTTCTGTTGGCATACGGGCCTGCGCTGCCGAACCATACGAGCCTGTGGCCATCTTCTTTTGATTCCTGAAGGAAATCCAGACCCGTCATCCCGGTAAGAAGCCCTCCCGTGCTCACATTTATGAGATCAGGGATCGTGTCGGGGTCCTTCGGATACTCTATCGCGCTCCTGTTAGCTGCCAAAAATATTCTTTTGTATTCCATTTTTACCATTTTTAAGAATGAAAACAAGATTTTTAAAGGAACGGTTCACGTTTAAACGTATCATAATGGCTATAAGATGTTTTTAAAACGACGTACACCGGCCTGAAGGCCGGAAGAATCCTTGCCCAGGCGTATTTAAATCCCGGAAAGAAAGACTAATTTTAGATGAGCCAGATTTCGGTATACGTAAAGAAGAAACTCCTGAACGGCAGATATATACAGGCTATTCTTTCTGAGTGCGGAATCAAATTCGACACGCTGGGACCTCCCGTCAAAAATGGGGTGGACGGAGACATCGTTGGATACGGATATATAGACAAGCCTGACGGGGCTGCGGAGAAGCTGAAAGGATATCCGGCAGTGGTAGAGGTCTTCATAGAATGACCTGAACCGCCGGGTTTTTCCAGGGGCACGTATTCGATTTTTTTCCGCTCTTGTTTTAAATACCCCGGACAGAATTATAATTATGATCGAGATCGTATTCCTGGGGACGGGCTCGGGGCCTCCGATGCCCAAGAGGAACCACGCCTCCGTTTACTTCCGCTACGGGAAGGACCGCTTCCTTTTCGACTGCGGGGAGGGGACCCAGAGGCAGATAATAATAGCGGGACTCAACTTCATGCGCATCTCAAGGATATACATATCCCACTGGCACGCGGACCACTGGATAGGTCTGATCGGGCTCCTTTATACCATGAACCTGGAGGGAAGGAAGGAGCCCCTCTACGTCTACGGCCCTGACGCCGAGAGGTTCATCTCGGACGCCCTGGACATGGACTACTGGGGCTCCGGCTTCCGTGTCATACCGGTAAGCGTCCCCTACGAGGGCAACATGGTCCGGATGGTCCACGAAACAGAGGATTACGAGATACTCTCCATACCGGTGAAGCACACCGTGCCTTCCGTGGCCTACGCGTTCCTGGAGAAGGACAGGAAGAACGTGGACATCCGAAAGGCTGAAAGCGAGTTCGGCCTGAAGCAGGGTCCTCTCGTCGGGAAGCTGAAGAAGAAGGGCGAGGTGGAGTTCAGGGGGAAGAAGATCAGGATCGAGGACGTGATGGTCGTAAAGAAGGGGATGAAGGTCGTCTATTCCGGTGACACCGAGCCATGCGGGAACATGGTCAAGATTTCCAAGTACGCGGACCTGCTGATACACGACGCCACTTTCGTCGAGAAGGTGGAAAACCGGATGCACTCGGGGGCGAAGGAGGCGGCGGAACTCGCCAAAAAGGCGGGGGTTAAAAACCTGCTCCTGACCCATTTCTCCAGGAGGTACCAGTCCGTAAAGGAGCTGGAGGACGAGGCCAGGAAGGTCTTCCCCGCCACGACCGCGGCGAGGGACTTCATGAAGGTCGACCTGAGGGACCACGAAATCCGCTATACGAAATCGGTCCTGGAATAAGGCTCATTTTTAAGATTTCCCCCGAAATATCGGATATGAACAAATACCTGAAGAGCCTGAAGATGGGCGCTTATTCAAGGACGTGCGCCGGGACCGGGGAAATGAGCACGTATATCGGCGGTGAACCCGTCGCGTGGAAAGGGATCGAAGACGCGCCCTCGAAATTCTGGTACAGGGCCGGAAAGATGCGAAAGCCTTTCGATTCCTTCAGGGATCTGATCAACTCGCTCCCCTTCCACGACTCCAGATGAATCACTTCATCCTGTCCTTTATCGCGTA
>CAZEXF010000081.1:0-5989 GCA_964516855.1 uncultured archaeon
TCCCGTATTTTCCCTCGAACACCGTACCGGGATAGAAAAGGACGCTCTTCCCGATCTTGTCGGTCCCCTGGTTCTCGTGTATGTGCGCCGACAGGGCAAGCAGGGGTTCGGACTTCTTTATGAAATCGGCTATCGCCTCTGAGCCCACGTGCTCCCCGTCCTGGACCGAATCGAGCTTGGTCCCCTTCGGGGGATTATGGGTCACGAGGATCAGTTTCCTGTCTACCTGCTTTCCCATCTCGGCCAGGTTTTCGCCTATCTCCTCGTCCGTCGGCTCGAATTTCGTGTTGAACGGCGTGGACGCCCCGCCGAATCCAATCAGCTGGTAATCCCCGATGCTCATGACCCTCCTGTGAAGGTTGACCTCGTACTCATCAAACAATTCGAGTATCTCGTGGGGATCATGGTTCCCTGGTATGCAGACGGTGGTTTCTCCGAGGGAAAGTATCTTCTGAAGGACTATCTCGGCAACGTCCATCTGGGAATACCCCTCGGGTATGTTGAACATGTCGGTGAAATCCCCCGGGCACACGACGAGGTCGAACGACTGTTTCCTGATGTCGCTGATAACCCTGGAAAGTTTTTCGAATTCTCCGTGGATGTCGGCCAGCACCAATATTTTGAGCATAATAATTATTATCATGGATTTATTTAAATTGCGCGAAGGTGTCATGTTTTCCCGAATCTTATGTCGTTGTTTGAGGCATCGTATTCGGCGTAACTCCGTGGCGCGGTGGAGATGATGACAACGCCCTTGTAATTCCTTGTCCAGTCCCTGCCGTTTTCAAATATCCACAGTATGTCAGGCACCTCCCATATGACGTTGTTCAAGTCCAGGTTCCCGCTCTCGGGAAGCGTCCTTCTTCTCATGAAAGACAGGACGTCTTTCTCATCGATCCGGTTTTTCGATTTCATGACCAGTATCCTTGCCGTCTTGTCACCCCTTTTTATTATTACCCATCCCGGATCCGGGATGCCGGTGATCACGTTATCGCCCCCGGGGCATTTCCCCGGGCACACGACGATCCCTTCTTCCGCGGATTCCGGGACCCTGGTCGCGAAGGTTATTTTGACGTCTTCCAGGCGGGGGTCGTCCCTCGTGAGAGGGATGTCGGGATAGATTATCTCCTCCGGAAAGAATTTTCCCTCCCTGAAACGACCCGTGACCCCGATCACGTCGCCGGTCCTTATCTCGTTTTCCTCTGCGACCACCTCGGTTTCCCCCGTCACGTCCTCGAGCAAAAAGCCGGATGGGGTAAGGTCGCCGACCCTGCCCACGACGGTAGTCCTGGAAAAAATCTTCTCCGCGTTGCTGATCGATGTGGCCCTGACCTTTTTCAGTATCATGTCTCTGAGAACATCGAATCTCTTGTTGTAAATTTTTACGAATTCCCCGGCAGACAGATTCCTTTCCCTGATTTCTGAGACGGCGACCGAGAACCCCGACTTGGATTTCTCTTCCTTCTTAACGTCCGAAAGGCCGGCCTCCCCTCTCCCTATTCTGTCGAGTTCTTCGGGGGTGGGCTGTATCCCTTTCCTCAAAAGTTCCCTGAGTATCTGCCTCTTTTCCATACCCTATATACTCACATTCAAACTTTAATAAAAGGCTGCTGCCGGCTGCTGTCCTCAGATCATGTCGTGGTTCCTGAGCGTGTTTTTTATCCGGTCCGTGATGGATTTTCCCAGTATCATCCGGATCTCCCTAGTCCTTCCATACCTTCCCTTTGAAATCACCCTCGTGTTTATCACTCCCAGCATGTCCAGCTCAGCTATAAGGTCGGAGACCCTCCTCTGTGTAAGTATCTTGAGCCCCCTTTTTGAGCAGAGTCTTTCATATACGCAGAAAACGTCACCTGTCTGGATGTTCTTGTTTCCCTCGTCGGAAAGTCTTATGATGGAGGAGAGCACGGCAAGGGACTGCTTCGGCTGGGATCTGACTATCTCCGTTATCCTGTCGTTGTCCAGTTTTTCCTCTGCCTTGTCTATATGATCGGTCGAGACAACCGGTGATTCCTCCCTTTCCGCTATCTCACCGGCCATCCTCAGCAGGTCGATCGCCCTCCGGGCGTCGCCGTGCTCCTGGGCCGCGAGCGCGGCGCATTTGGGGACCACCCCGGTCTCCAGGGTCTCCCTGTTGAAGGCCACGAACGATCTCTCCACCAGTATGTCCTTCAGCTGGTTGGCGTTATACGGCGGGAAAACGATCTCCTCCTCCGAAAGGGATGACTTCACCCTCGGATCAACCGCCTCGATGAAAGAGGTGTCGTTGGATATTCCGAGAATCGAGAGCTTGGAGTTTTCCAGGTCCTGGTTTATCCTGGTCAGGTTGTAGAGAAGGCCGTCCCCTATCTTTCTGATGAGGGTGTCTATCTCGTCCAGTATAAGTATTATGTTCTTTTTCTGGGAATCCACCGCCTCGAAGAAGATGCTGTATACCTTGTCCGTCGGCAGCCCGGTATAAGGGATGTCCTTGCCCATCATCCTGGCGAACTCCGCAAGCAGCCTGTATTCCGTGTCCGAGACGCTCTTCATCTTGCAGTTTATGTATAAGATCTTCACGCCGTTGCCCCTTTTTTCAATCTCGGTCGCCACCGCCTTGGCGCAGACGCTCTTCCCGGTCCCGACGGTCCCGAAGAGGAAGAGGTTGGATACCTTCTCCCCTCTCATGGCGGGAGCGAGAATGCTGGCGATCTGCTTGATCTGAACGTCGCGGTGGGGAATGGAATCGGGAATGTACCTGTCGGTCAGGGAGTCCTTGTTGTGAAAGATTCTTTTCTGTTTTTCCGCTCCGGAAAATATTTCATTAAGATACAACTGAGACATTTCATGACCCCAACAAGATCTGGATTATTTCTATATGAAACCGAGGTTTAAATAATTATTCATATAACACTGTTATTTTTTCGGGAAACCTCTCACCCCTGTTTTTCTCATGGAAAACCGAATAACATAAGCTTCATTTCATCTGGAAATTATAACACTGTTATATTATAATTTTTAATATATAAATAAATTTATTTTAATTTCCACAGGAAACAAAGGTGTCAGACCCCTTTCTTTTTGATGACCTTTTCGATCCTGTCCATGGCCTTTTCGATCTTGTCGTAGGCGGTGGCGTACGAGCACCTTATATAACCTTCCCCGCACCTTCCGAACTCTGTCCCGGGAACGGTTGCCACCCCTGCTTTCTTGAGCAGCCATTTGGAGAATTCAAGGGAACCCCTGCCGAATCTCGATATGTTCGGAAACGCGTAGAACGCCCCCTTCGGTTTGACGCAGGAAAAACCCTCGATCTCGTTGAGTCTTTTTATTATCAGCTTTCTCCTCCGGTCGTATTCCCTCACCATATCCGAGACCACGCGCTGCGGGCCGTTCAGCGCCCTGGCCGCGCACACCTGGGATATGGTCGGGGCGCATATCGATGAATATATGTGCACCTTTTTCATGGCCTTTATCATGTCAGGCGGGCCTGCCGCGTATCCCACCCTGAAACCGGGCATGGCATAGGTCTTTGAGAACGACTGCAGCGTCAGGACCCTGTCCTCCATCCCGTTCAGCGACCCGATCGAGACGTGCCTTTCGCCTTCATAGACCATTTTCTCGTATGCCTCGTCCGAGATGATAGTAAGATCATACTCGCAGGCGAAATCGGATATCCTTTCCAGCGTCTTTTTGTTGAACACAACCCCCGTCGGGTTGGAAGGCGTGTTTATAATGATCGCCTTCGTCTTCTCGGGGATTATCACCCTTTCCGCTTCCTCCACCTCGAACTGGAAGCCGTCCTTTTCGCAATGGGGAACCGAGATCGGCATCCCGTTGAGTATCTCCACGGTTGGCTTGTAAGAAAGGAACCCGGGATCAGGAACCAGGACCCCCTCCCCGGGATCGATCGCACATATGAGGTTGAGCAGGATGGCCTCGGTGGAACCCGACGTCACGATGATCTGATCAGGGGGGAGATCGATCCCGTTCTCCCGCTTCAGTTTTCTTGAAATCGCCTCTACGAGCTCGGCCCTCCCGCCCGGAGGGGAATAATGCGTGTACCCTTCCTTCAGCTTCTTGCACGCGAAATCTATTATGTGTCTCGGGGTGTCAAAGTCGGGCTCTCCCGGTCCCAGTGATATGATGCCCTTGCTTTCCTCTGCTATCCTGATCAGCTCCCCGATCATGGAGACGGGAAGCTGCGTCTCCCTTTCGGATATCTCGTTCCCCATGATTATAATTATCTCCCGGAATAAATTAATATACGGAAATGAGACAATTATTCATATGAACATTGACAAGTTCTTCAATCCCAGAACCATCGCGGTCATAGGGGCTTCCAGAAACCCCCAAAAAATAGGCTACATAGTTTTCAGAAACCTGGTCGAGGGGGAATTCAGGGGCAAGGTCTACCCCGTCAACCCCAAGGCAACCGAGATACTGGATCACAGGTGCTACGCTTCCGTGAAGGACATCCGGGGGGAGGTCGACCTCGCCATCATTTCAGTCCCTTCCGCGATAGCGGTGAAAACGCTGGAGGAATGCGGAAGGAAGGGCATCCGCTCGGTGACCGTCCTGAGCGGCGGCTTCAAGGAGACCGGAGACGCGGCCCTGGAGAACGAGCTGATCAGTATATCGAAAAGATACAACATGAGAATCATAGGCCCGAACTGCCTTGGCATTTTCGACCCGTCGACCGGCGTGGACATGATATTCCTTCCCATGCACAAACTCGAAAGGCCAAAGGAGGGTGACATAGCCTTCATAACCCAGTCCGGGGCGGTCGGCTCCGTCGTCCTCGACTGGATGGCCAGGAAGGGCTACAGGATATCCAAGTTTGTCTCGTACGGGAACGCCGCCGACGTTGACGAGGCGGACCTGATGGAGTACCTCGCAAAGGACAAGAAGACAAATGTAATCTGCGCGTATTTCGAGGGAGTGAAGGAAGGAAGGAAATTCCTCGAGGTCACGAAAAAGATATCCGCCAAGAAACCCATAATAGTCCTGAAGGGGGGAACCACCGAGGCGGGAAGAAAGGCGATATCCTCGCACACGGGTTCCATGGCGGGATCCTTCAAGGTTTACACCTCGGCCTTCAAGCAGGCCGGGATCATCCAGGCGGACGACATGGAAGAACTCTTCGGGTTCGCCAGGACGCTCTCCACCCAGAAGATACCCGGGGGGAAGAGAGTGCAGATAATCACCGACGGCGGGGGATTCGGGGTTCTCCTGTCGGACAACGTCATAGAGAACGGACTTGAGCTCGCCAGGATGAAGGAATCGACGATAAGAAGCCTGAAAGAGAAGATGCCTCCCCACGTCATACTGAAGAACCCCATCGACCTTACCGGGGACGCCGACGTCGAGAGATACACCCTGGCCCTGGAGGCCGCGATGGATGACCCCAACGTGGACATGATCGGGTTGATACTCCTCCTCCAGGTTCCGAGGCTGGAGGGGGACGTGATAGAATCCGTGACCAACTCCTTCAGATCGGGAAGAAAGCCGATTTTCGTGGTATCCGCCGGCGGCAGGTACACAGAGGTGCTCAAGAAGACCCTTGAAGATTTCGGCATACCCACGTTCTCATATCCCCAGAACGCGGCCAATGCCATGCGCGTCCTGTACGAATTCGGGGAGGACGCGTCACATAAAAAATGAATGGAATGTCAAAGCATCTTTTCGATTTTCTTTACGTTTTTCAGGGGGGAGCATATGGTGAGTATGTCGCCTTCCCTGATCTTCGTCTTCTGTTTCGGGATCTCGAACTCGTCATCCCTGTACAGCGAACATATGACGAAACCCTTCGAAACCTCGGAGACGGTCTTTCCCAGAAAGGATGATCCCTTTTTTATGTTCACCTCGAATATCTGGCCCTTTCCCCCGCCCACGAGGCTGACCAGCTGTTTCCCGGGCTTTTCAAGGGACCTCTTGAAGGCCATGACTGCGGCCGTGGTCGTGTTGATGATGTTGGATATGCCCGCCTTGGTGACTATGGTTTCATTCG